>JAGWYX010000002.1 GCA_018969165.1 Verrucomicrobiota bacterium | reverse complement strand
TGATCAGCTTCTTATCCTGCGAAATCACCGGGTTGGCGCTCTGTTCCCACGGCAACCGGATGTTGGCCCCAAAACTGTTCTCCGACCCGGCGCCCTCGTGCCCGGCCTGCATGATCCCCGGCCCGGCGCCCGTTATGACCATGAAACCGGCGGCTGCCACCTTGCGGCCAAACTCGACCGCTTGCTGATACTCGATCCTCCGGGGCTGGGTGCGAGCCGACCCGAAAATCGTGATCTTGCGCCGGCCGGCGTACGGCGCGAACAACTTGAAGGCATACCGCAATTCCCGCAACGCCGTCTGGATGATCCGCACGTCCCCCCGGTCCTGGACATCGTGCAGCAGCTTCAAGGCGTTCTCGATCAGGTCCACCACCAGGTCCTGGTTGTGCCCGCCGCCTTCAGCGGCAATCAATTCCCGCACCCGGCGGCGCAAGTCCGCGTCGCCGGCCGGCTTGGCCCGCTTTTCCATGCCCGGAAGTTACCGTGCCACCGCCTGAATGCAACCCCGCGCGCCGCATTTCCTGCTTCTCGCCTTCCCCTGGCCAACGGTAAGGTGGTCGGCAATGAAAGCAATCCAACGGCTGACTGCGCCCCGCGCGCCGGCGCTGTTTGTGTCCGCCCTGGGGTTGGTCCTGAGCGGCTGCGGCCGTCCACCGGAGCCAGCCGCGTCGCGGCCAGCCGCCAGTTATCTGTTGCCCAACCCGCCTTACGTCGCCAAATGCGCGCCGGGCCGACCAGGCGGACGCCTGGTCATCGCCACCTTCGGTGAACCCAAGACCTTTAACCCGGTCACCGCCAACGAGAGTTCGTCGGTGGACATCATCCGCTTCCTGTTCGCCAGCCTGGTGAACATCGACGTGCCGACCCAGGAATACCTGCCGGCCCTGGCCGAGTCCTGGATCGTCGCGCCGGACCAGAAGACCTGGACCTTCAAATTGCGCCGCAACCTGCGGTGGAGCGACGGCCAACCGCTGACGGTTGACGATGTCCTCTTCACGTTCAACGACGTGATCTACAATCCCAAGATCGTCAACGTCACCGTCGATTTGCTCAGGGTGGACGGCAAGAACTTCACCGTGAGCAAGGTGGACGCCGACACCCTCCGCGTGGTGACACCGGAGGTTTACGCGCCGTTCCTCGAGGCCTTCGGCTCGGTCCCGATCATCCCCCGTCACGCGTTGGCCCAGGCGGTCGCCGGGGGCCGGTTCGAGTCGGCCTACGGCATCAGCACCGCGCCCGACGCCCTGGTCGGCAGCGGCCCTTACCGGCTCCAGCAGTATAAACCCGGCGAATTTGTCTTGCTCGGCCGCAACCCGTATTTCTGGGAGATCGACCGGAAAGGCCAACGGCTGCCGTACATCGACCAGGTGGTGTACGCGACGGTGCCCGATGCCAACGCCATGACGCTGCGGTTCCTCCGGGGCGAGTCCGACGTGCAGGAGGTCGTGTATCCGGACACCTACGACCAGTTCAAGGCCGAGTCGGCCAAGGGCCGGTTCGAGGTGCTGGACCTGGGCGTGCAAATGGAGCGCCTGTTCTTCTGGTTCAACGAAAACACCGGTAGCAATCCCAAGACCGGCAAGCCGCACGTCGATCCGCGCAAGCTGAAATGGTTTCGCAATGCCAAGTTTCGCCAGGCCGTTTCCTACGCCATCGACCGACCCAGCATCATCAAATCCATCTACGCCGGCCGCGCCGTGCCCGCCTACAGCTTCGAGTCGCCGGCCAACAAAAAGTGGTACAACCCCAATGTCCCCGCCTACCCCCACGACCCGGCCAAGGCGCGCGCCTTGCTGGCTGAACTCGGCATCCAGGACCGCAATGGCGACGGCATGCTCGAAGACGCCGACGGTCAGCCGGTCGAGTTCGTGTTGAACACCAACACCGGCAACAGCGTGCGGGAGAAGATCGCGGTCCTGCTGCAGGAGGACTTGAAAAAACTGGGCCTCCGGGTGATCTACCAGCCGCTGGAATTCAACGCCCTGGTGGACAAGATCGACAACTCCTTCGACTACGACAGCGTGATCCTGAGCCTGGGCGGTGGCGGCATCGACCCAGCGGCCGATCTGAACGTCATTGACTCGAGCGGGTTCACCCATATGTGGTTCCCGCAGCAGAAATCGCCCTCCACACCGTGGGAGGCGCGCCTGGACGAGCTGATGAACGCGCAACTCAAAACCCTCGATTACCACCGCCGCAAACAGCTCTACGACGAGGTCCAGGCGATCATGGCCGAGCAACTGCCGTTCATCCCCCTGGTGTCGCCGATCGCCTACGCCGCCATCCGGCGGGACATCGGCAACGTGCGCCCAACCCCGCTGTCGAGCAATCGCCTGACCTGGAACGCCGAGGAACTCTACTTCACGGGCGGCCCGGCGCACGGAGCCGGAGCCCCTTGACGCGGGGGCCAAGTCTCCCCGTAGCCGCAGGTTTTAACCTGCGCCCGGCACGGATGGAACGCGCCCGTCGCGGCGGCCTTTGCGAAACCGGGATGGAGGATCGATCATTGGCGCTGCGTGACGGTTGCGCGATGACCCATGCCCCTTTACCCTCATACCGCGTTTCAAAAATGGAGCGCGGCTGTGTCGAAGACCAGCCGCGGCGCGGCGGCTGAGTAAAACGTGCCGCAAACTCAGGACGTGCTGCGGCTGGTCGAGGACGACCCAGCCGCGCCCCGCATTTTTCAAACACGGCCTCAGCAACTGGTCGGCACTTCCTGGAGCACCTCGAGGCAATGCGGGATCGCGCCGACAACAAACCCCAGGCATTCCACCGCCCCGCTCGGCTTGCCCGGCAGGCAAATCACCAGCGCCCGCTCCACCACCGCCGCCAGGTTGCGCGACAGGATCGCGTTCGGCGTCCGCTTCATCGATTCGCTCCGCATGACTTCGCCGAACCCCGGCAGCTCGCGCGCGGCGATCTCGCGCACGGCTTCCGGCGTCACGTCGCGCAATGCCACCCCCGTCCCACCGGTGGTCAAAACCAAGTGGCAGCCGCGCGCGATCGACTCGCGGATGGCCCGCTGAATTTCGGCCTTCTCGTCGGGCACGAGGGTCTCGGCGGCGACTTTCCAGCCGTAGCCTTCGGCGGCTTTCTTCAGGGCGGGTCCGCCGAGGTCGTCGTAAAGCCCGCGCGCCGCGCGGTCCGAGATGGTCACGATGCCGGTGTGGATTTGCATTTTGAAATCAATCGGATGTTGACGATCCGCAGGGTCCGGTCCACCGCTTTGCACATGTCATAAATCGTGAGCGCCGCGACCGCCACCGCCGTCAGGGCCTCCATCTCGACGCCAGTCGGGGCGACGATCTTCGCCGCGGCCGTGATCACGATCCGGTCCAGGGTCCGCGGGATGTCGAACCCGACTTCACAATGGGTGATTGCCAGCGGATGACAAAGCGGGATGAGTTCGCCGGTTTTTTTGGCCGCCAGAATCCCCGCGGCCCGCGCGGTCGCCAGCACATTGCCTTTGGCGATCCGGTTGGAGCGGATCAACGCCAGGGTGGTTCGCCGCAACCGGATTTCGCCGCGGGCGACGGCCACCCGCGCGACGGCTGGCTTGGCGGAAACATCCACCATCCGCGCCTGGCCGCGGGCGTCGATATGTGACAGCATTTTTTTGCGCCGTGTCATAAGTGGGCACGCCCCGTCCAGCGGGCGCACCTGCGAATCGTGTCAGCCGCGCTCGCGCAATGGAACCTCCGGCGCCAAGGATGACCTTTTCACACCGGTTTGCCGAGCGATTGGCGCCAGTCCCGCACGGTTTGCCGGACCAATTCGCGGCCATTCAACCGCGGTTTGGCATGGCGCGGGATGAACCCCGGCGAGGTGCCCAGCAAGTCCGTGGTCACCAGAATCTGGCCGTCGCAGTCCCGCCCGGAACCGATGCCGATGGTGGGGACGGGCAGCCGCGCGGTCAACTCTTTGGCGACGGGTGGGGTGACCAATTCGAGCACGATGGCGAACGCCCCGGCGGCCACCAGGGCGTCGGCGTCGGCCACCAACGCGGCATGCTCGGCTTCGACCTTGCCCTTGACGTGGTAGCCCCCTTCCTCGCGCACGCTCTGGGGCAGCATGCCCAGGTGGCCCAGCAAGGGGATGCCGGCCTGCACGATGGCGCGCACCTGCGGGAGGATCCCCCGCCCGCCCTCGGCCTTCACCGCCTCGGCCCCGGCCGCCACCAGGCGTTGCGCGTTGGCCACTGCGATTTCGACGGTCTGATAGCTGTGATAAGGCAGATCGGCCCCCACCAGCGCGCGCGGCCGGGCGCGGGCCACGGCCCGGACGTGGTGTTCCATCTCGGCCATCGTCACGCTCGTGGTGTCGGGATAACCCAGCACCACCATCCCCAGCGAGTCCCCCACCAGGATCAGGGGAATGCCCGCTTCATCGAGGTGGCGGGCCAGGGAGAAATCGTACGCGGTCAAGGCGGCGATCGGTTCGCCGCGGCCCTTCATTGCCCGGATATCCGCGGCCGTGACCTTCGTCAAGCTCATCGGCCAACGATCACGTCGCGCCGGGTTGGCGACAAGCGGAAAACGAAGGTCCAGGTTCGGTCGCCGCCCCCGGAAGCGCCGGCGGTGCGTGGCCCGATCCACCTGCCGCCCGGAACCCGCTTCATCCTGAGCGCGAGCGACTCGCCCCTGGGACGCTGGGTTGGCCACCTGGCGCTTGTCTCCGCTCGAAACGGCGCTATGCTCCGCGGCATGAACGGCAACAGCGTAGGTTTTATCAAAGAAGATCCCTGGCGCATCTTCCGGATCATGGCCGAGTTCGTCGAGTCCTTCGAGATCCTCTCCCGGCTCGGGCCGGCGGTGACGATCTTTGGGTCGGCGCGGACGCCGGCGAAGGACCGGTATTACGCGGCGACGATCGACTTGGCCAAGGGCCTGGCGAAACACAATTTCGCGGTGGTCACCGGTGGGGGCCCCGGCATCATGGAGGCCGCCAACCGCGGGGCCCTGGCCGGCAAGGGCAAGTCGGTGGGGCTGAACATCGAGTTGCCGTTCGAGCAGAAGGGCAACCGCTACGCGAACGTGCCCGTCCACTTCCATTACTTTTTTTCGCGCAAGGTCTGCTTCGTCAAATACAGCATGGGATTTGTCTTCATGCCGGGCGGGTTCGGCACGCTGGATGAATTCTTCGAAGTGTTGACGCTGGTGCAGACCCAGCGGATTTCGCAGTTCCCGCTCATCCTGTTTGGCAAGGACTACTGGAGCGGGCTCCTGCAATGGATGCGGTCCACGCTGGAGCGATCGGCCTTGATCAGCCCAGGCGACCTGGAGTTGGTCAGCGTGGTGGACGATCCGGAGGCGGCCATCGAACGGGTGCTGGATTACAAGCGGCGCGTCGGGCCGCCGGAGACGGTACCGAAGGGGTTCGCTTGAACCGGGTCGAGATCACGCGCCTGAAGAGCGGACTGACGGTGGCGACGGTGGCGATGCCGGATCGCGCGAGCGTCAGTCTTGGGGTATGGGTCGGGGTGGGAGGCCGTTACGAGCCAGCCGAGCTCAACGGGGTCTCCCACTTCATCGAGCATTTGTTGTTCAAGGGGACGCGGAAACGGTCGGCGAAGCGGATTTCGCAGGATGTCGAGGGTCTGGGCGGTTACCTCAACGCGTTCACGGCCGAGGAAAACACCTGCTACTTCTCCAGGGCCCGCCATGACCGGTTCGACGACCTGCTCGAGGTGGTGGCCGACATGCTGCTGAACTCGAGATTGGATCCGGTCGAGATCGACAAGGAACGCGAGGTGATCAAGGAGGAACTCGCCATGTACCTGGATCAACCGCAGCATCACGTCCACGAGCTGCTCAACGAACTGCTCTGGCCGGACCAGCCGCTGGGCCGCTCGTTGACTGGCACCGAGCAGACCCTCGAAGCCATGCGGCGGGCGCACCTGGTCGGTTACCTCAAGACCCATTATGTCGCCGCCGGCACCCTCGTGGCCGCCGCCGGCAACTTGCGCCATACCCGCGTGGTCCAAGCCGTGAAGGCCTACGCGGCGAAACTCCCGGCCGGGCGACGACCCGGTTTCGCCCCGGCAACCTGCGACCAACGGGCGCCGCGGCTGCGGCTCTTCACCAAGGCCACCGAGCAGACGCAGGTGGCGATCGGGTTCCGCGCCTGCTCGCGCCACGACGAGCGCCGGTACGCGCTTCGGCTCCTCAATACCCTCCTGGGCGAGAACATGAGTTCGCGCCTGTTCCAGATCGTGCGCGAGGACCACGGCCTGGCCTATTCCATCGGCAGTTCACTGGGGTTCTTCGACGACGTCGGCGTGCTGACCATCTCGGCCGGCGTGGAAACCGACAAGCTGCCGCGGGCGCTCCGGCTGGTCGCGCGCGAACTGCGCCGGCTGGTCGATTCGCCGCCCGGCGCCGCCGAGCTCCGCCGGGCGCGCGACTACGTCATCGGCCAGATGGATTTGAGCCTGGAGAATGCCGAGAACCAGATGATGTGGATCGGCGAACAATGGTTGGGCTATGGCAAAGTGTTCCAGCCGGGGGAAGTCCGGGCGCGCCTGGCCGAGGTCACCCCCGCGCAGATCCGGGGCGTGGCGCGGGATTTTCTTCGGCCCGACCGCCTGAGCCTGGCCCTGGTCAGCCCGTTGAAATCCAGCGCGAGGTTGAACTCGTTGCTCGCCTTCTGACATGGCCTGCTGCCTGCTCCTGACCGACCCCGCGCCGCCCGACGTTGAGCGGTTGAAACGCGCCTTCCGGTCGCTGAAGTCCCGCACCGAAGCCGATGCCGTCAAGCTGGCGCGGGACGCCTCCGGCATTTTGGTCCGGAACCTTTCGGTCGAGGAGGCCCAGGTGTTACGGGGTGCGTTGGCGGCCGAGCAGGTGCCGGTGGCGGTGGTGGACACGGCCCAGCTTCCCGCCTTGCCCGCCCCCAAGGCCATCCGGCGGGCGGAGCTTCAGGCCGAAGCCCTGGCGATTTATGATTTGCTCGGACGTGCGGTGCCGGTGGCCTACGGGGAGATCGTGCTCTTGGCCGCCGGGGTGGTGCGCCGCCTGGGCCTGACCACCAGACGCACCGAGCAGAAGACGCTGACCTACGCTCCGATTCGCGGGATTCATACCAAGAAAGTCACCGACGTGCGGCACCAGGTCGAGGACCTCACCGATATCCGGCTGGACCTGGTCCTGAGAGGTGCGGCGACGCGTTATCAAATCGACGCCAGCACGTTCCTGTTCAAGCATTGCTTCGATCGTCCGGAGCTGGATTCCACCGGGAAGCTCGCTTTGCTGGTCCAGTTGCTGGCAGAACGCGCGCCGCAGGCGACGCTCAACCGCGGGGCCACGGCGCTGCGCGAGGGGCAACCGGCCGGCGCCGCTTACGTCAGCAAGGCGGCTTTGGACGACGAATCGATTTGGCACCTGTGGCGGTTGCCGGGCTCGATTCGCTGAAATGCACCCACCGCTCATCCAGGAGCAGTCGAACGAGTTCAATCCGGAGCAGGTCGTCGAACGGCTCCGTGGCTTGCCCGGCGTTGTGTTGTTGCGCAGCGCCTCGCCCGATTCAGCCCAGGCGCGCTATTCCTTCGTCGCCGCCCGACCGTTTCTCACCTTCCGCTCATTCGGGTCGCGCTGCGAAATTACTGCCCACGCTGCACGCCGGACGCCTCACGTTTCACCCTCGGTCGCCCGGGTCTGCTTCGGCGATCCCTGGCGCGTGCTCGAAGCCTGGCTGTCCCGCTACGAGTTGCCGGATGAACCCGACCTGCCCTTTCCCCTGGGCGGCTGTTTCGGTTACTGGGGCTATGACCTGAAGAATTTCGTCGAACCCCGACTGCCGCGCCGCGCCGTTCGCGACGTCGAACTGCCTGACTGCCACGTCGGTTTCTACGACACGCTCGTGGTGTTCGATCATCACCTCGGGCGGAGCTGGATTGTCTCGACCGGCCTGCAGGTCGATGGGACGCGCAGCGCCGAACACGCCCGGCGCCAACTGGAGCTCTGGGAACACGACCTGACCAACGCCGCGCCAATTCTCACGCTGCAGGCTTCACGGTTCACGGCTCACGCCCCACGCATTTCCTCCAACCTGACCCGCGCCGGGTTCAGCGCGAGGGTCGAGCGCGCCCTGGACTACATCCGGGCTGGCGACATCTACCAGGTCAACCTCGCCCAGCGCCTGGCCGCCCCGCGGACCCTCGACGGCTGGGAGCTGTTCCAGCGATTGTCGGCGGTTTCTCCCGCCCCGTTCGCCGCATTCCTCGACTTCGGCGACTGGCAACTGGTCTCGTCCTCACCGGAGCTGTTCCTGCGCCTGAGCGGCCGGCATATCCTGACCCGCCCGATCAAGGGCACCCGCCCGCGCGACCTCGACGCGACCCGGGACGCGCAACTGACTTACGAATTGCAAACCAGCACCAAGGACATGGCCGAGTTGGTGATGATCACCGACCTGCTCCGGAACGATCTGGGCCGGGTCTGCGATTACGGCTCGGTGCAGGTGCCCGAGCTGGTCCGGCTCGAGCGCTACGCGCAGGTCCAGCACCTGGTTTCCACCGTCGAAGGCCGCCTGCGGCCCGAGGTGACGCACCTGGCCGCCCTGGCCGCCTGCTTTCCCGGCGGGAGCATCACCGGCGCTCCCAAAATTCGCGCGATGGAAATCATCGACGCACTCGAACCGGCGACGCGCGGTCCGTACACCGGTTGTCTCGGTTACCTCGGGTTCAATCGCGAGAGCCTGCTCAGCATCGTCATTCGTTCCGCCCTGTGCACTGGCGCGGCGACTTATTTCCACGTGGGCGCCGGGATTGTGGCCGATTCAGTTCCCGCGGCCGAATACGAAGAAACGCTGGCGAAAGCAGCGGGTTTTTTGGGCGCGTTGGGGATGCCGGCAATGTCCACCCCGGCCGATGGATTCCCCGACCGAATCACTGCAAGCCCAGGAGCTGGCTGAACAACTCCGCGATTTTTCTCCGTGCCACCGGCCTTTTGCGGTAGCCTCTGCGCATGCAGGTTTTTCTGAATGGCCAGTTCGTACCCGAGGACCAGGCCTATGTCTCGGTGTTCGATCGCGGCTTTCTCTACGGAGACGCGTTGTTCGAGACGTTGCGCGTTTACGGCGGCAGACCTTTCCGCTGGCGCCAGCACCTCGAACGGCTTCAGCGCGGGGCCGACTACCTGCGGTTGCGCCTGCCCTTTGCTCCGGACGCCCTCCGCGGGTTTGCCGACGAACTGCTCCGCCGCAATGCCGTGTCCGAGACCGTGCTTCGGCTGACGCTCACGCGCGGGGTCGGACCGCGCGGCTATTCGCCCCGGCGGGCGGACCGTCCGTTCCTCGTGATGGAACTGTGGCCGGCGCCGCCGGTCGAGGCTGAGGCCGCCGACGGTTGGCGAGTGATTGTCTCCTCGATCCGCGTGCCGGCCGACGATCCCCTGGCCGCGTTCAAGACCGCCAATAAATTACCCCAGGTTCTGGCCCGCGCGGAGGCCGATGCCCAGGGCGCCGACGAGGCACTGTTGCTGAACCATGCCGGGAACGTCACCGAAGCCACCGCCAGCAATCTGTTCTGGATACAGCAGGGCACGGTCTTGACCCCGCCGCTGAGCAGCGGCGTCCTGCCCGGCGTCACCCGCGCGCTGGTCTTGGAATTGTGCGCCGCCCTGGGGATCCCTTGCGCGGAGGCCGACGTCAAGGCCGAGGGGCTCAAAGCCGCCGAGGGCGCGTTCCTCAGCCGGAGCACGTCCGAGATCGTGGAGGTCGTCGCGCTCGATGGGGTCGCGATCAAGCGGTCGGGGGTCGTGCCGCGGCTGCGACGCGCGTATCGCGACGTGGTGCGATTCGAGACGACCGGTTGAGGGCAGCCCCACCGATGCACCTGCGATCCGCCTACTCCTTTCGGCGCGTGGTCTTGCCAGTGGCGACCGTTCTGTGGTGCGTGGCCCGCCCGCTGGCCGCTGAGCCGTCGCCGCTGGCGGCTCGCGGCTACACCGTGTTGCCCGTGCCGCAAGCGGTCACCCTCCGCGATCGGGACCTGGCCTTCAGCGACGCCTGGCGTGTCGCGCTCGGTCGCAACGTCCGCCCCGCGGACATGGCGGTCGAGAGTCTGCGCGAAGGTCTGCGGTCGCGGTTCCGCGTGACCCTTTCGTCGGCCGGCGCCTCCCCTGCCACCGGCGCCACCATCGTCCTCGACACCCGGCCAGGCGCTGTCACCGTCGGCCCCGTGACGGACCGGAATACGGCCGCCCTCGCCAAGCAAGCTTACCGGATGGACCTCGCCGCGGACCGTGTCACCATCACCGCGAACGGGCCCGCGGGCTTGTTTTACGGGGTGCAGACGTTTCTGCAGTTGCTCGAGCGGCGTGACGGACGCCTTTGTCTCCCGGAGGGCGAGATCGTCGATTGGCCGGACCTGGAGCTGCGCGTGATTTTCTGGGACGATGCCCATCACCTCGAACGCCTCGATGTCCTCAAGGCGGCGCTGCGCCAGGCGGCGTTTTTCAAGATCAACGGTTTCGCGATCAAACTCGAAGGGCACTTCCAATACCGCAGCGCGCCGGCGATCGTTGAGCCCCACGCGCTCCGCCCGGCGGACCTCCAGGAGCTGACCGCCTACGCCGGACGCCGCCATATCCAGTTGATCCCCTACCTCGACGCGCCAGCCCATGACGCCTTCATCCTCAAGCATCCGGAGTACGCCGCGCTGCGCGAGTTCCCCGAGTGCAACTACGAGTGCTGCGTCGTCAAGCCCGAGACCTACCGCCTGTTCTTCGGCCTGTTCCAGGACCTGCTCGACGCCAACCGCGGCGGAAAGTACTTCGTGCTCTCGACCGATGAACCGTATTACGTCGGACTCGCCGACCACGCCCCCTGCGACGAAGCCGCCCGCGCCCGCGCCCTGGGCGGCGTGGGCAAATTGCTGGCCGAGTTCGTAACGCGGACCGCCAATTACCTGCATGACCGCGGACGCACGGTGCTGTTCTGGGGCGAATACCCGCTCAAACCGGAGGACATCCCGGCCCTGCCAAGCCACCTCGTCAACGGCGAGACCTACGGACCGAAGTTCGACCCCCGGTTCAGGGCGCAGGGCATCCGGCAACTGATCTACACCTCGACCCAGGGCGAGGAACCGCTCTTTCCCAACTATTACCCGTTGCCGATGTCGCAATGGCTTCACCGGCGACCGGAACCGGACGACCTCGGGCGCGTGGCCGAGATGTGGCGGAAAATCTCATTCGACCCGGCGCGGCAACAAGCTGACTTGATGGGCGCGTTCGTGGCGGGTTGGGCCGATGCGGGCTTGCACCCGGAGACCTTCTGGCTCGGATACGCCACCGGGCCCGCCGTCGCCTGGCATCCGGGCGTGGCCGGCCCGGAGGAATTGATGGGGAGCTTTTACACGCTGTTTTATGGCCCGGCCACGGTCGAGATGGCTCGAGTTTATCAATTGCTGAGTCAGCAGGCGCGCTTCTGGGCGGACAGTTGGGAGACGACTTCGTCGCGAGCCCGAACGCCGATCTTCGGCAACTCCTACGGGGTTTTCCATCCGCCGCGGCCGGCGCGGGATCAGACCCTGCCGGCACTGCCGATCCCGTCCCTGCCGAACCTGCAATGTCAGCGCGACTGGACCGCCGACAACTCGAGGCGGCTCGAGTTGACCGATGAATTCCTCGCGCGGAACGACGAGTTGCTGGGCTTGCTGGAGGAGAACCTGCGCCGCGCCCGGTTCAATCGGTACAACCTCCAGGTGCTCCGATCGGTCGCCCGGCTGTGCCGGCAGAACCTCGAGCTGCTGCAGGGCTTGGGCCGCATCGATCAGGCGTTGAAGACCGCCGCGGCGGACGGTCCGGCCGCGCCGGCGCAAGCGGTCGCCGGCCTGGATCACGCGCTGGACCTGGCCGAAGGACTCCGGCGCGAACGCAACGGCCTGCTGGCGGACACGGTGGCCACCTGGTACCAGAGCTGGTTTCCACGCGTGGCCCAGGCCAACGGGCGCCGGTACCTCGATCAGGTTGATGACGTCAAAGATCATCTCCCGGTCCGGACGGTGGACATGCGTTACCTGGTCTATCGCGAATTGTTGTATCCCCTGGGGGCTTGGGCAGACCAGGTGCGAGACGTGCGGAATCAATTCGCCCAGACGCACCATCTGCCACCGCGCCAGGACAAGCTGGATTGGGCAAATACGCGCCGGTAACCAACGGCGATCGGGCGGCCCGGGCAAGACCGGCGCGCGAATCGCGCCGACGGAAGAACGCACCGCAACGATTTCAAGCATCAGGCCTCGCCGCCTCGCCCGGCCGGACTGGATTCCTTGAACGCCAGCGCGCCGGTCGGGCAGTTCTTCACGCAATCCGCCGCCGCCTGCCGCAGGCCGTCGGCGAACGGCCGGTCGAGCGGCGCGGCCACTCGGACATCGAAACCGCGCTCGACAAACGTCAGCCCCAGCGGCTCGCCGGCCTGCCGCGTCAGCGCCACGCAAATGCCGCACAGGATGCACTTGCCCGGCTCGAAGATCACCTCGGCATGGCGGGCCTGCTGCTCGAACAAGCGGCGCTGCCGCGAGAACCGGCCCGGGTCCGCGCCGTACCTCTCCGCGTAGTACTGTAACTTGCAGTCGCCCGCCGCCCGACAGTCGCAATGCAGACAACGCTGGGCCTCGCGCACCGCCTCCGCGTCCGTCAATCCCGCCTCCACCCCCCCGGCCGGTTCGACCCGCGCGGCCGGACTGCCGCAGGACCGGACGCGTTCGATCTCCTCCCGTTCGAGCCGACCCATGACGCTGGAAAACGGCTTTGTCGCCGGGCGAATCTCGCCCCGCGACAGGAACTCGTGGAGGCAGCGGGCCGCTTCCTGGCCGTCGCTCATGGCGCGGATGAGTTGTTTGATCGGTTTAAGGGCGCTCCCGGCGGCAAAGACTTTGGGCGCCCGCGCCTGAAAGGTGCGTACGTCGATCCGGATCCCGGTCCCCGTCGATTCCAAACCGAGCGCCTGGATTTCGTCTCGGGCAAGTTGGCCGGGCGCGAGCAGCACGGCATCAAACCGCCTTTCCAGATCCCCCAACGAAACGTCGCGGCCCAGAACCGTGGCGGTCTTGAACTGCGCCCCCAGGCTCGCGATCAACCCGGTCTCGGCTTCGAGCACGGCGCGCGGCAGCGTTGTTTGATCGACGGCGCGCAAGCTGCCACCCGGTTCGGCCTGACGATCGAAGAGCGTGCAGGCATGGCCGTCCCGCAACAAGTGATACGCCGCGGTGAGCCCCGTCGGCCCGGCGCCGACGATGGCGACCGATTTGCCGCTGGACGGCGGACAGGCCGACGCCCTCTCCGCCGCCGGCAGCGGAGGAGTGGACCGGGGAGAGGAGGCGTCCGGCCCCGGCCGATTCTTCGGGAAGAGGTGCCCTTCCTGACGCAGTTCACGGGGAAAACCTGTTCCCTCAGGGGAAGGAGGTTCGCGCCGGAGAGCCGTGTCCGCCACGTAGCGTTCCAGGTCGCGGATGGCCGTTGGGCTGTCACAGACGCCGCGGCGACAGCCGTTCTCACACGGGTGATGACAGAGGCGGCCCAGCACCGCCGGCAAAGCAATCGCCTCGCGCAGGGTGCGGACTGCTTCGTCCAGGCGCTGGGCTTGGACCTGGCGGATCATCCGCGGCACGTTCAGCCCCAGCGGACAAATCCGGTGACACGGCGAAAGACAATCCCCGACGTGATCGCTGAGCAGCAGCTCGAGGGCCGTGCGCCGGGCGTCCCGGACCTCGCTGGTCTCGCTCTCGATGCGCATGCCCGGCTGCACCCGGGTGGCGCACGCGGGCACCAGGCGGCCCGCGCCGTTGCGGTCCACTTTGACCACGCACGCCAGACAGGACGTAAGCGGGCCGCAGCGTTCGAGGTAACAGAGCGTCGGGATGTCCAGCCCGAGCTTCCGCGCGGCCTCGAGCACGGTCTGACCCGGGGTCACGTCCACCGCGCGGCCGTCCAGGGTGATCGAGAAAGAGGTCATGCCAGGGAGGGTCAGGAATTTAAGTCCGAAGTCCCAACGCGTGATGGCGAACGGTCATAAGCATTTTCTCCAGATCGATCCGAAAATCAGGTTCAACTCCTTGGCTTCGCACCAAAGCTGACGCGCCTCTGGCGCCAAGGATTCCTCGGCGGCGACAACCATGCGGAGAAAGAACATGGTTTCCTTGGATTCGTTCCGGCTTCTTCGCGCCAACTCCAAAACTTCGAACTCTCAACGGGGAACGAACCACTGGCGTGTGCCTCGGCCTTCGGACTTCGGACTTCCTTCGGACTTTGCACTTGTTCTTCATTGGACTTCCACCGCCCCGTAGGGGCACACCTGCCGGCACGAGTCGCACCGGGTGCACTTGTCCAGATCGATGGCGTGGCGACGATACGGCGTCAGCGCGATCGCGTCGGCCGGGCAATGCTGGGCGCAGATCGTGCAGCCCGTGCATTCGGCTGAAATCTGGTATCGGATCAGCGCCGAACAGCGACCCGCCGGACAGCGCCCCAGGAGGTGCGCCTCGTATTCCTCGCGAAAATACCGCAGCGTGGTCAGCACCGGATTCGGCGCCGTCTTGCCCAGCCCGCACAAACTCCCCTGGGTGACGGTGTTGGCCAGCCGCTCGAGTTCGATCAGGTGTTCCGACCGCCCTTTGCCGTCGCAAATCCGCTCCAGGATTTCCAGCATCCGCCGCGTGCCGATCCGGCAGAAGGTGCATTTGCCACACGACTGGTCCTGGGTGAACTGCAGGAAATACCGGGCGATATCCACCATGCAGTCCGAGTCATCGAGCACCACCAGGCCGCCCGAACCCATGATCGCCCCGACCGCGCGCAAGGATTCGTAGTCCACCGGCGTGTCCGCCAGCCGCGCGGGCACGCATCCCCCCGACGGCCCGCCGATCTGCACCGCCTTGAACTTCCGTCCCGCCAGCGCTCCGCCGCCGATGTCCTCGACGATCTGCCGGATCGTCGTGCCCATCGGCACTTCGATCAGCCCGCCCCGGCGGACCTTCCCGGCCAGTGCAAACACCTTCGTGCCCTTGCTGGTCTGGGTCCCGTGGGCCGCGAACGCCTCGGAACCATGCCGCAGAATCCACGGCACCAGGGCCAGGGTCTCGACGTTGTTGATCAGGGTCGGCTTCCCCCACAATCCCGCTTCCGCCGGAAACGGTGGACGCAACCGCGGCATCCCGCGTTGGCCTTCCACCGAGGCGATCAATGCCGTCTCCTCGCCGCAGACAAACGCCCCCGCCCCTTCCTTGATCACCAGGCGCAACGGGTAATCCGCGCCCAGCAACCGCGCCCCCAACCACCCGCGGCCCTCGCACAGCTCGATCGCCGCGCGAATGCGCCGCACCGCCAGCGGGTATTCGCGGCGAATGTAAAAAATCCCGTCGTGCGCGCCGACCGCCACCGCCGCGATCGCCAGCCCCTCGATGATCCGGTACGGAAATGACTCCAGTAGCATCCGATCCATGAACGCCCCCGGGTCGCCTTCGTCACCGTTGCAGACGACGTATTTGACCTCGCCCGGCTGCTGGCGGACCACCCGCCACTTTGGGCCGGTGGGAAAACCCGCGCCGCCACGCCCGCGCAACCCGCTGCGTTCGACCGTGGCGACGATTTGCTCGGCCGAAAAATCCGTCAGACAACGTCGCAGGGCCGCAAATCCATCGTGCGCCAGGTATTCGTCCAGGTCCATCGGGTCAATCCGCCCGAAATGCTGCGTGGCGATGTGCTCCTGTTTGCCCAGGAAGGCCGTTACGGCCGGATCGCGATGCCCCAGCGCGAACCGGGTGATCGGTTCCTCGGTCGCGCCGGCCAGCAGGCTATCCAGGGTTTTCGTGCCGGCGCGCGACAGCCACCGCCGCAGACCGCGCGGTTGAAAGTGGCGCGCCACCAGGCGCCCGGCCTCAGCGGGATCAACTCCAGAATAGAACGCACTGGGCCGGCCGGGCACGACGACTTCGACCAGCGGCGTGCGATGACACATCCCGACACACCCGACCCGCTTGACCGTGACCTCGGCGCCACTGTCGCGCACCGCCTGCCGCAGGGCCTGGAACAGCCGGTCGCTGCCCTTGGCCACGCAGCAGGAGCCGAGCCCGACGTTGATCCGCGCGCGGCTCGCCCCGTTTTGGCGGTCCTCCTCGTCGCCGGTCCCGGCCGTGTCGGCGTGCGCGTGGCGGGCCAGGAAATCGCGCAGCACCCGCGGCAATTTCTCGGCCGTGATGTGTCCGTAGGTGGCGTGACCCATTTGCGTCACCGGCGCCAACGTGCAGCAGCCCAAACACGCGACCGTCTCAATCGTGAACCGCCGGTCGCGATCCGTGTCGGCCTCGGCCGGAATTCCCAGCAGACGGCGCAAGGCGTCCTCGACGCGTTCGGCGCCGCTGACATGGCAGGCGGTGCCGCGGCAGACGCGGATGAGATGCTTGCCGACCGGGCGACGGCGAAACTGATCGTAAAAAGTGGCCACGCCCGAAATCGCCGCCGGGGTGATCTCGGTCAGCTCGCACACGCGGCGCAAGGCCGCCTCCGGCAGATAACGGTATTCTTCCTGGATCGCTTGCAGGATCGGAATCACGGCATCCGGCGCGCGCCCGATCCGGTTGACGATCTGATCCACGACGTTGAGGTCTTCCGTAGGCATCGGTTCAGCCCGGGCGGCACGGCTGCGCCGGCGGGTCGGCCTCGCCGGGTTGATCGTGGATTTTGGGGTGGCGCTTCTGCACGTGAAATGGCACCACGACTCCCGATAAGCCCTCAGCCCGGCCCTCTCCCATCGAATGGGAGAGGGAGAATCGTCCACCGTCTCTGGGTCCGGTCAGGTCTGCGGGGGTTGCACCCCCCCAGGCGGCAATGGCAAAGCAAACGTCAGAATGTTCGAGGAACCTGGCCAACTGTTCCCTCTCCCAGGGGGTCAGGGTGAGGGCGAGGTCATGGAGCATGACCAGGTGCGACGCGCGATTTGCATCGGGGCCCTGAGTGCCGGAAACTCCCGCAGCAGCCGACGTGAGTCGGCTCCGATCGCTTCTGGCGAATGAGCGCGCGGACTCACGTCCGCTGCTCCCCGACTGGTGGAGTGCCCCCATCTGCGACCGCCCTGGCATAGGGACCACGAGCGCCGTAGGACCGCACTGTCCCGCCACCCCGCGCCCGTTGCCGCCGGCTTCAACCCGCGTCCGCTCCCACGGTTGGCGGAGCGGCAGTTCGGCCCTACTGGGTTTACCGGAGGACCACCGCGTGGCCGCATTCCGCAGATTCATCCCGGCGCCCGCGGACAAAGCTGTCCGCGCTCCCACGCAAAACAGATGCTGCGCGCCCCGCAGGTAAATCCGCTCGCCGACGAAAGCCGGGCTGGCGTAGATCGCTTCCCCCAGTTCGGCCCGCCCCAATTCCTTGAATTGCCGATCGGCGGCGACCACGACCGTCGTGCCCTTGGACCCGACGACGTAGAGCCGGCTGGCCGCCAGGCTCGGTGAGGCGTGACATTCCATGTCCAGGTCATGGTCCCAGAGTCTCTTGCCGTCCTTCACGTCGTAGCAGGTCAGCAATCCTTGCGAGCCGACGGTAAACAGCAGTTCGCCGTTTGCGACAGGGCTCGTGATGTCGGGCACGTTTTCCTCGATCGTCCACGCCAGGTGGGTCTTGGTGACGTCGCCTCGGCCGTCGGGCCGGAGGGCCGCCAATTGCTTCCACGGGCTGGCAAAAACCACCAGGCCGGCGGCGAAAACCGGCGACGGCGCCAGGTCGGCCCCGAGGCAATTCGCCCGCCAGAGTTCATTTCCGTCAGCCGCGTCGTAAGCGATCAACCAGGGCTCGCCGAGCGTAATGAGTTGGTGCCGGCCCGCGGCCTCGATCACAATCGGCGTGGCCCAGGAACTGGGCGCCGACCGGTTGCGTTCCCAAATGACGCGGCCGGTCGCCGCCTCGAAGGCATAGAGTTTGGACTTGGTGCTGTTGCTGCCCTGGCCCTGGTCCAATTGCAGCAGCAATCGGCCCTGCCAGACTACCAGCGACGTCGCGAACCCGTAGGGATTGTCTGGCACCCCCAGGTTCTTCGTCCAGACCGGGTTCCCGTCCAGATCCAGCGCCACCAATTCGCCGGTGGCAAAGATCGCAAAGACACGGCGCCCGTCGGTCGCCGCCGTTGAAGCGGCGAAACCGCCTAGCTCCGAAACTTTGGGCAATGGCGCCGGGGCGGCCAGGGAGGGCTGAACCGCTCTCCGCCACCGCAAATCTCCGGTTGCGCCATTGAAGCAATAGACCTCCCGGCTTTGTGCGTCGGCTCCGGCCAGGAAGATTCGCTCGCCCCAAACGACGGGTGAGTTCGGTCCGGGCAGCGGCACCGCGGACTTCCATATCACGCCGGCGCCCGTGGTCGCATTCCACGCCAGCGGTGGATTCGTGACCCCCGCCACGCCGTTGCCCTCCGGTCCGCGGAACCGCGGCCAGTTGACTTGGATCTCGGCCAGTGGTGGACCCGGGTCCATCGCTTGGCCGGCAGTCGGTGCGTCGGGGCTGGGGTGCCCGGCTGACTCGCCCGCGCGAGTTGGCAACGCGGTCTTGGCGCCCAACGCCAGCACAAGAAAGCTCGCGCCGATGGCCACCCCAAGCGCCGCAACCGTCCGCCGTATCCGCGCGGACGCGCGCATGGCTTGCTCAGCCGCGTCGTGATTGAGGGCCGGTCGCGGCAACGGTTCGTGCCCGGCCCGCACGCGGCGAGCCGCGAGGCAAACCAAAATCGCCCCGGCCAGCAGCAGGTAGGCGCCCGAGTGGTTCAAGGTCTGGTGCCGGAAATACTGGCGCCGGACCTGGAGGTCCAGATCGCGGATGCGCTGCTTGAGCGCCTCGTCCGTTGGGTTCACCCGCAATTCCTTTTTGGCGGCCTCGAGCGGCGGCGATTTGAGCGGGTCGTTGGCGCTGGCACGCAGTTGACCGAAGATCATCACCCCGGCGACCACCGCCGTGAAGCCGCCGGCCAGCCAGCCTACCAGCAGCCAGTCGCGCCTTCCACGGTCGGTCAGGGGCACGTCCGTCGCGGGATTGGGAGAGGCGAGCGGCATCGAATATCAGCGCCGAGCCATTGCTACGGGTTGTGGAACCGTCCCCGCGCCTGCCCCCGTCTGCACCGGCACCCCTCGGTCACCGGCCAAGGCCTGAACCGCCGCTCCGTCCGGCAACTGCCCGCGACGGATTCGTTCCTGCGGACAAAAATCGAAGCAGCGGGCGCAGGCAACACATCGGCCGCGGTCCGGCTCGAAATCGGTGCGGTGCCGACCGACCGCGGATTGGACCAGCTTGGCGCCGAGGACCAAACCTACCCAGGCACCAAAGGCCCAGCCGCCAACCCCAAACCGGCGCCGCACCTCGAGCGCCGCCGTCACGGTTTCGGTCGGCGCCTGCGCGGCGCGCGCCCGACCGAGGTCAATCGCACTGTTCGAATCGGCCGGAATCGGGGACTCGGACCCGCGGACGTAGGCCTCGGCCAAGGCCACCTGGGACACCGCGCGCGAGGCCGCCACGCTGAGTCGTGATCCAAGCCAACCGCCGCCGACCAGCAGGACCGGCACCAGCAACAATAACCCGGCCAGTCGCCGCCGGTCGGCAGCCATGCCGTGCAGCCGCGCCGGAACCGTCACCGGCTCACGAATCGCGCCAAACGGACAAGCGTTTCCACAGAGCTGACAGCGCGTGCATTGATCCGGCGTGATCGTCACCCGCCACTTCGAGACCTTGCCCGCCAACCGCAGCAGCGCGCCATACGGACATAAGATGCGGCAATACGGTCGGCCAAAAAAAATCCCGACCCCCAGCAACCCCCCTCCGGCCAGCAGCATCCCGAAACTCCCGGTCCGCCGAAAGATCGGCACAAACGGGTCGAACCGGCAAATCAGCAAGGCCCCGCCTGCCGCGGCGAACCACACGGCCGCGCCCAGGTAAACGTAGGCGACCAGGCCCATTGCCTCCTCCAGCCACGCCGGCACCGTCAACGGTTTGAGCAATACCAGGTCCTGCAAC
>JAGWYX010000557.1 GCA_018969165.1 Verrucomicrobiota bacterium | reverse complement strand
CACCCACATGGTCTTCGAGCGGCATCGGGTCGAGACGTTAGCGGCTGGGGCGAGGCGGCGCAACGGACATTTCCACCGGTGCCAGGATCGGCTGGGGCGATGGCCCCACCGAATCTGGGGTGCCCGCGGCGCGATTCTGCGGTAATGCGGGTAGCCGGTTGGCGGGATCACCCCATTTCGCCCGACGGGCACTCGGGTCCACGCTGGGCGGGTATGCACCCAGTGACGTTGTGGTCAACAAAGATTCTCATGAATTGCAGTAGATTTGTCTCCGTTCGCCTTGCCGCCCAGCCGGCCCACCGGCCGGCTGGGGTCCGCAGCCAGGGGGTGGGCGACCCAGGGCGTCCACGCCGGCGGCTCGGGCTTGGCCTGCTCGCGGTGTCCTGCGTAGGGCTTGCCGTCCTGCCTACGCAGGCGCAGCCGGTGCTTGGCTCGACGGCGGCGCCGGCGGGGCGCACGGCAACGGCTGTGGCCACGGTGACCAACGGCCTGGTCAGCGGCATCACGGTCCTCGATGGGGGAGCGGGTTACACCCTTGCGCCCGCGGTGAGCCTCACTGGTGGGGGCGGAGCCGGGGCGACCGCGTTGGCGTTGGTCAATACCGGGGAGGTCAGTCAGATCATCGTGTTGACGCCCGGCGGCGGTTATACCAACGCGCCGTTGGTCGTGATCGATCCGCCGCCGCCGGGGGTGACGCCGGCGACGCTGGCGATCAGCGTGGTGCCGGGATTGGTCGTGAGCGGGCAACCGCAGACGCCGATGGAAATCCAGTATGCCGACGCGTTAGGGGATACCAACGCGTGGTTCACGCTGACGAACCTAGTCCTGGGGGACGCCCCATCCTTTGTGGTGGATGTTACCGTTCCTGCCGGAAGCAACCGGATATACCGTGCCGTCGCGTTGTCGGCGCCGGGACCGGATCCCGCGCAGTGGGTTTGGGTGCCCCCGGGCACGTTCACGATGGGCAGCCCGGCCACCGAGTACGACCGCTCCGTGGACGAGGGGCCGCAGACCGTGGTCACCTTCACGCACGGTTATTGGATCGGGCGCTACGAGGTGACCGAGGGCGAGTATAGCTCGCTGATCGGCACCAATCCGGCGGTGTTCACGACCGGCACGAACCAACCGGTCGAACACGTCAGTTGGTATGACGCCTACACCTATTGCGCCCGGCTGACCTTGCAGGAGCGGGCGGCGGGACGGGTGCCCGCCGGCTACGAGTATCGGCTCCCGACGGAAGCGGAATGGGAATGCGCGACGCGGGCGGGCACGACCACCCGATTCAGCTTTGGGGATGACCCCGGTTACACCCTGCTGCCGAACTACGCCTGGTTCATCCCCAACAGCGATCAGACCACGCACCAGGTGGGTACCAAGCTGCCCAATCCCTGGGGCATCTATGACATGTCCGGCAACGTGTTTGAATGGTGCGCCGATTGGTATGGTCCCTATCCCGGCGGCAGCGTGACCGATCCGACCGGCGCGGCCTCCGGCGCCAACCGCGTGATGCGCGGGGGCAACTGGCGATTCCCGGGCGGAGACGCTCGCTCGGCCGCCCGCAATTTCAACCCGCCGGACTTCGCCGGTCCCGGTATCGGCTTTCGGGCGGTGTTGGGGCCGGTCCTTCCCTGACCGGCGCGAGGGCGTCGCGTTCCGGCTTTGAATCGCGAACCTCCGGCCGGAGGGCGGCTCGCGGTGCCTGTCTTCACCCAGGCGGCTCGAACCGCGGGCGTTTTTTGATAGTCAATCCCCCAATTTCCAGGCAAACTGGATCGCATCCGGCCCGGAACCTGGCAGAATGTGTCACCGGACGGTTTTGCGCGCGCCATTATTGCCGGTGAACCTGAAGATCAAGATTTGTGGGATCACGAACCTGTCCGATGCCCTCGCCGCGGTGGACGCCGGCGCCGATGCGCTCGGTTTTGTATTTTACGAACCGAGCCCGCGGCATGTCCTGGCCCGGACGGCCGCCGGGATCATTCGCCGGCTGCCGCCTTTGATCGCCAAGGTGGGGGTCTTCGTCAACGCCGCGGAGAGCGTCGTGCATCAGGTCGTCGCCGAGTGCGGCCTGGACACGCTCCAGTTTCACGGCGAGGAATCGCCCGAGTTCTGCCGGAAGTTCGCGCCGAGCAAGGTCATCAAGGCCTTTCGGATTCGGGATGCGGATTCGTTGCGGGCATTGCCGGCCTACGAGACCGCGGCGTGGTTGCTGGACAGTTACGTCCCGGAGACCGTGGGCGGTACCGGCGAGAAATTCAACTGGGACCTCGCGTGCGTGGCCAAGGAATTCGGGCAGCCGATCATCCTGGCGGGTGGCCTGACGCCCGAGAACGTTGCCGAGGCGGTGCACGAGGTCTGGCCCTACGGCGTGGATGTCTCGAGCGGCGTCGAGGCAACCCCGGGCCGGAAGGACGCCCAATTGATCCGCGATTTCATCGGGGCGGTCCGTGGGATGGAGAACGCCCGGTTTTGAAACGCGCATCGCCGTCGCGGCGCGGCCGGAGGCCGCGGCCCTGCGGGACTGGCGGCGGGCAAGCGGGCGGCCGTACCGCCCCGATTTTTCTTTGCGCCCTCGAGGCTTTGCGCAAGATTCAGCCTGTTATGAGCGTTGATGCTCCTGCCATGCCGGATGCCCGGGGCCACTTCGGTCCCTACGGGGGCCGGTATGTGCCCGAGACGCTCATGCATCCGCTCCAGGAACTGGAGGCCGAATATTACCGTGCCCAGCAGGATCCGGAGTTCCGAGGCGAACTGGAGTATTACCTGAAGGAATTCTGCGGTCGGCCCACGCCGCTTTACTTTGCCGAACGCCTCACCCGCGAGCTGGGCGGCCCGAGGATTTACCTCAAACGCGAGGACCTCCTTCATACCGGCGCCCACAAGATCAACAATTGTATCGGCCAAGTCCTGCTGGCCCGGCGCATGGGCAAGACCCGGGTGATCGCCGAGACCGGGGCCGGCCAGCACGGGGTGGCGACGGCGACGGTGGCGGCGATGTTCGGTCTGAAGTGCGTGGTGTATATGGGCGCGGTGGATTGCGCGCGGCAGGCGCTCAATGTCTATCGGATGAAGATGCTGGGTGCCGAGGTGGTGCCGGTGAAGGTCGGGCAGCAAACCTTGAAAGAGGCGATCAACGAGGCGATGCGCGACTGGGTGACCCATGTCCGCCACACGCATTACATTCTGGGCACGGTTTATGGGGCGCACCCCTATCCGCTCATGGTGCGGAATTTCCAGCGGATCATTGGTGACGAGGCCCGCCGGCAGGTGCTCGAGAAAGAAGAGCGGTTGCCGGACTTGCTGGTGGCGTGTGTCGGGGGCGGTTCCAACGCGATGGGCTTGTTCTATCCCTTCCTGGGGGATGCCTCGGTGCGCATGCTGGGCGTCGAGGCCGGGGGCGAGGGGATCGTCAGCGGCAAGCACGCGGCCCGCTTTCAAGGCGGCTCGCTCGGCGTGCTCCAGGGCACGCGCTCCTTCCTCCTCCAGGACGAGTTCGGCCAGGTCCAGCTTACCCACAGCGTATCCGCGGGTTTGGATTACGCGGCGGTCGGCCCGGAGCACGCCTGGCTGCGGGACCAGCAGCGCGTCGAGTACAGTTACGCCACCGACGACCAGGCGCTGGACGCCTTCCTGAAACTGGCGCGGTGGGAGGGCATCATCCCGGCGCTGGAGTCGGCTCACGCCGTGGCCGCGATGATCGCGCGGGCGCGGCAGGCGGGGCGCGACAAGCTGGTGATCATCAACCTGTCGGGCGCGGCGACA
>JAGWYX010000556.1 GCA_018969165.1 Verrucomicrobiota bacterium | reverse complement strand
CATGGCCATGCCGTTGGAGATCGGGTCGTTGTCCGCGCCGACGATCGAGGGCACGCCGGCGTCTTCGTTGAAGCTGAGCATTTGAAGGACGTTGGTGCGGAAGGGGACATCGCCGATGCGGCTGAGGATTTCCATCGAGGACAGGAACAGGGCGCCGCCGTTTTTGAGGTAAGTCTGGAGAGCGGCCTGATTGGCGGTGGTGAGGGTATTGTCCGTGGAGCCGGGGACCGAGGCGAGCGGGTTGTCGTTGACGCGCCAGATGACGACGCGGTAGGGGGCCAGGTCGTTAGTGCCGGGTGAGCCGCGTTGGCTGACATCCCAGACCTCGTAACTGATGCCGCTCTGGTCGAGGGCGTCGGTGTAGGCGCTCAGAGGCACGTCGGTGGTCGTGGCGACACTGGGATCGACGGGGACGTAGCCGTCCACGAGCAGCAGCGTCGCAGCCGGGGTGGCGACGAAGGAATAGAACTTGCCCGCATGGTCGTCCGTGGTCGAGTTGCCGGCCTGGTCGGCGGAGATCACCTCGAATTGATAGGTGACACCCGCGACCAGGCCGGTCAGATCCACGGCGTGCGTCTGGACCAAGGCCGTGTTGGTGATGGCGAAAGCGAGGTTCTGGTTGGTGCCGTAGCGGACGCTCGAGGTGGCGGGCTCGTCGGTTTGCCACGAGACGAAGGCGCGGCCGAAATGGTTGGTCTCGGTTACGCTGCTGATGGCTGGGGCGAGCAGATCGGCCACGGCGGTCGCGGTCGCGGTAAGCGGCGGAGCAGCGTCCTGGTAAGTGGCGGTGATGGTGTCGCCGTCGGCGACGTGGAGTTGGCCGTCGCTGGCGACGGGGGCGGAGGCGGTGGCGACGCTGCCGGTGAACACGCCGGCGGTGCCGAACGGCGCGAGGGCCAAGGCGAGGCCGTTGGTCTGGGTCGTGCTCGCGATCCGAACGTTCGCGGAGGCCTGGTTGGTCAGGTCCAGGTCGATCAATTTAAGCTGGATCACGTCCGGCACCGTGTAAGCCGGGCGGTCCAGGACCAGGACGCCGACGCCGGGCAACGGGAGGTCGGCGGAAATGACGAGTGCGAAGTCCTGTTGTGGCGGGACGTTGGTGCGCTGGAAGATGTCCTCCGGCACATTGCGGGCGCGCACGCGGACCCGGTATTGGCCGGGGCTGGGCTGGTTGAGCTGGACGCCTTCGACGTTGTTGAGGTTATCGCCGGTGGTGGGATTGGGGAGTGAATCGCCGGTCGGGCCGAACTGATTGCCGCGGTAGAGCGTGCCATCGGGCCCGACGACTTCGAGGTCGAGATCGTTGACCAGGGCGGGGATGGCGGCGGGCAACCCGGGCACGTCGGTGTAGGCCAGGGTGATCCTCAGCGGTTGATCGGCGCTGCCGACCAATAGCGCCTGTTCGAAGGTCTGGCCGGTGGCCAGCAGGTTGGTCTGCTCCGTGAACCGAGTGCGCCGCGGCGACCCGATGATCTGAGTCAGATCGATCCGGCCCCAGCCTTCATCAAAATTCGGGGTGGGGCCCTCGCTGGGGTCGCCGAGCGGGACGGCGCAGTTGATCAAGGCGGCTTTGGTCAGCGCCGGTGACGGGGTCGCGCCGCCGTGAGTCTCGCGGTAATACTGGACGAAGACAGCCGCGGCGCCGGAGGCGTGGGGGCCGGCCTGGCTGGTGCCGCCTTCGTACTGGTAGAAGTCGTCGATGGCCGCCCAGGCGTTGTCCGCGGTCGCGGAGGCGGATTGGAGGGAAGAAATCCAGGTGCCGGGGGCGACCACATCGGGTTTGATACGCCCGTCTTCGCACGGGCCGCGGCTCGAGAAGTCCGCCATGTAATCCGGGCCGTCAGCGTATATGAGAAAATCTTCACGGTCATTTTCCGAGGCGCCGGTGGCGATCACATTTTTGGCGACGGCCGGGCTGTCGAGGGTTTGGGCACCTGGGCCGGCGTTGCCGGCGGAGAATTCGAGGATGTAGGGCTGATCGCCGGGAACGCGGGGGTCGGCGTCACGAACCAAGGCATCGAACGCGGCGGCATCCAGGTCGTACTGGCCCTGGACGTCGTTACCCCAACTGTTGGAGCCGATCACCGCGCCGTTGGTGACCGCCTCGCTGGTGAGCGTGCTGTGCGGCGGGGAATCGTCGTTGCCGGCGTCGTCGAAGATGCGCTGGACGACCAGGTGCGCGCCGGGGGCGACGCCGAGGCCGTAAAGGGCGCCGTTGTCGTCGGTTTCGCCGGTGGCGCCGTTTCCGGCGACGATGCCGGCGACGTGGGTCCCGTGACCGAACCCATCGGCGGCGTCGGTGAGCGGCGGGTACCACATAAAGGCATCGACGCGCCCGGCGAGATCCGGATGCATGGTGGCGGCGTCGCCGTTGTTCAGGCCGGTGTCGGCGACCGACACCACGACGCCGCGGCCGTCGAAGCCGAGTTGTTGGGTGACGGTCGCGTGGACGTTGGTGCCGCCGACTTGCCCGCCGCCGACGATTTTGGAGGAGACTTCATCGAGGAGCTTGAATTTGGCGACCGGCTCGATCCAGAGGACGTGCGCGGATCGGGCCAGGTTGTTGATTTCGGCGGCGGTGGCGTGGCCGTGGAGGATCGTGCCGAAGCGCGAGCGCGACTCGAGGTGGAAGTGTTGAAGGAGGCGGCGGGCGCGGAAAAGGTCGAGGGGCGAGGTATCCGGCGCCAGCAGCAAGCGCACCGGGGTAGTCCCGGCGGGCTGCCCCTGGACCAACGCTTTGGCCAGGCGCGGATGGACTTTGAGTTTCGGGTCAAACGGCGCGAGCCACCGGACAAAGGGGAGAGCTTCGAGCCGGCTCGGGCGCGAGTCGGTTAAGCGGGCGACGAAGGCGTCGTCGGGAACGTAGCGCAACAGGCGGGCGCCTTGCTGGCGGAGCACCTGGTCCCACGCTGGTTGCCAGTGGTCCTCGAATTGGATGAGATACAGGCCGGAGACGGCGGGTTCGGCGGTTGGGCCCGGGAGGCTTGCGGTCCGGGATTTGGGGTGGGTGACAATGATCTGGTTGCGCAAGCGGATGGACTTGGTGGCGGGTCCGGACTCGGCCAGGGCAGCAGTCAGGGTGAGGAGGCAGAGGGCGAGGGCCAGGGGGAGGAGCCGCGAAGCGGCAAGTCCGGAGTGCACGGTTTGCCGGCCGAAGGGCGGACGCCGACGCGAGAAACGAGGGCGGGCGGCCAATGGCCAATAGTCAATAGCCAATGGCCAACAGCCAATGGCTGATGGCCGATGGCCGATGGCAACGGGGGGCTCGCGGCCAGCCGAGGGCGGCGTCGGGTTTAGTGGATGGAAGTCAGGCGGCACAGGCAAAACTCAGCATTCTCGGCTTAAAAGGAGCAAGCTTTGTTCCAGGCGCGCCTAGGAGTGCGGGTGTGACAGGCCGTTCGGGTCTGCCGCAGCCTGGGGCGTAGATTGGGTGCTGGCACCCGTCTGGTCGTAAGGGAGGCGAACGGGGACGAGGCCGTGCGCCCATTGGGGCGGCGCACGACCGCCCCGCTGGACCGAGGGTGAGCGGCTCAGAACAGGTTATTGACGGCGATGCCGAGGACGCTGAGCGGGCCTTGGTCTTCGAGGCCTTCGGTGGCTTTGTCAACCTTCTGGAGGGTGAGCTTGACGTTTTTGAACAGGCTCTCGTCGTTGACGAACTTGCCGATCGAGCCCTGGCCGCGGTTGATCTTGGCGAGGATTTCATGGAGGTTGGTCATCGCGGCGGTGGTTTCGCGGTAAAGCGTCTCGTCCTTGATCAGCCGGCCGACG
>JAGWYX010000555.1 GCA_018969165.1 Verrucomicrobiota bacterium | reverse complement strand
GGCCCGCAGCGCGGCCTGGCGCTCGGCGGGGATGGTCGCCGGCAGATGCGCGAGCGGCGCGAGCAGCGGGCTCGCCGCGGCAGGCTGCCCCGCTGCGAGCTTGAGAATCGCGAGCACCGCGCCCGCCGTCGGCTGCGGCTGTACGACCCGCGTGGCGATGCCGCGCTGGAGGTTTGCGATCTCCTGGTCGAAATAGCGGGGCAGCGCCCGCAAGCGCGCGATCCACGCCACCGCATCCGCATCGCTGTGAATGACGGTGGTCTCGGCGGCGTAGTTGGCGGTGTTGAAGAAGCCGTCGCCGTTGTCGAAGGGAATGCGCGCCTCATCGAAGCGCGCCGCCTCGATGCGCGTGCCGAGGCGCCATGCGAGGAGCCGGCGTGTCAGGTCGTCCTCGCTCCCCGCAGGCGAGGGCGGCAGTGCCGTGAGACGCGCCTGCAGGGTCCGCAGCGCCGCGGTGCGCCGCTGGTCCGCGCCCAGGCTCACGCCGGGCCAGCCCGGGCCGCTCTGCGAATCGGTCTCGAGCTCGATGGCGGACTCATCCGCAATCACCTGCATCAGCGCCGCATCCCCGGCGGCCGCCGCGAAGCCCGCCAGCGGCGCTCCCGTCAGCAGGCAGCCAATCATGAGTCTCCCGATGCGGCGCATGGCGAGCGTCTCCTCTCAGACTTCCAGGCGGTCTCCGGGGCGGCCCACCAGCTGATACAACACCGGCATCAGGAACACGCTGATCAACAGTCGCGTGAAGAGGCCGCTGACGATCACCAGGGCGAACGGCCGCTGCGAGTCGGTCCCCACGCCCGTCGCCAGCGCCGCCGGCAACAGGCCCAGCGCCGCGACCAACGCCGTCATCATGATCGGGCGCAGCCGCAGGATCGCGCCTTCGCGGAGCGCCTGGGTTGCCGGCATCCCTTCCCGGCGCAGCTCGTTGACATACGAGATATAGACCACGGCGGTCTGCACCGAGACCCCGAAGAGCGCCAGGAAACCGATCCCCGAGGAGACCGAGAACGGGGTGCCGGTGAGCTTGAGGGCCAGGAGACCGCCGACGGGCGCGGACAGGAGCACGCCCAGCACGGTGATGAGCGGGAATTTCAAATTGCTGTAGAGGGCGAACAGGAGCAGGAAAATCAGGAACAGCGTCAATGGCAGCACGATTCGCAACTCGCGCCGCGACGCCGTGTATTCCTTGTACTCACCGCCCCAATCGGCGTGATAGCCGGTCGGCAGGGTCACCGCCGCCGCCACCCGGGCGCGCGCCTCCTGGACGGCGCTGGCCAGGTCGCGGCCTTCGACGGAGTATTGCACCCCGATGTAGCGCGAGTTGGCCTCGCGATAGATGAACGCGGCGCCTTTCTCGATGCGGATATCGGCGAATTCCTTCAGCGGCATCTGCTGGCCGTCGGGCGTTGACACCAGGATATTGCCAATCTCCTCGGGCGTCTCCCGGAACCGCCGCTCCAGGCGCACCACCAGGTCAAATTGTTTTTCCCCTTGCACGACCTGCGTGGCGGCCGCCCCGCCGATGGCCGCCTCGATCAGCCCGTTGATGTCCGCCACATTCAATCCGTACCGGGCGGTCTTGGCGCGATCGACGGTCACGGTCAGACTCGGCTGGCCCAATTCCTGGACGAGCGTCACCTCGTTAATCCCGCGCACCCCTTCCAGGATGTGTTTGATCTGTTTACCCTTGGCCTCGAGGAGCGCCAGGTCGGCGCCGAACACTTTCACCGCCAGCGCGCTCTTGAGACCGGTTTCCGCCTCGTCCACGGCGTCCTCGGCCGGCTGGGTGTAGTTGAAGATGATTCCCGGGAAGGCCTCGAGTTTCTGTTGAATGGCCGCGATCAGTTCCGGTTTGGTCCGATACGGCCCCTTCCACTCCGCGTAGGGTTTGAGGCCGACGTAGAATTCGTCGTTGAAAAAGCCGGTCGGGTCCGTGCCGTCATCCGGCCGGCCGTGTTCGGAAGCCACCACGGTGACTTCGGGGAAGGAACGGAGGAGGGCGCGCACCTGGGGCGAGATTTTCGCGGACTCCTCGAAGGAAATCGTGTAGGGCATCGTGGCGCGTATCCACAAGGCGCCTTCGTCAAGATGCGGCATGAACTCGGCGCCGATCCAAGGCACGAGCAGCAGCGCCCCGCCCAGCAGCGCGGCCGATGCGCCAACCGTCAACCACGGATGCGCCAGGCAGCCGTCCAACCCCCTGATATAGACCGCCCGCGCCGCCTCGTAAACGCGGTTGCGCCGTTCACTCGCCCCTCGCCGCAGCGCCCACGAACACAACACCGGCAGCAACGTGAGCGTGATCGCCAACGAGCCCACCAGCGCGAAGATCATCGTGTCGGCCATCGGCGTGAACAGTTTCCCCGACGGACCCGTCAGGACGTAAATCGGCAGAAAACCGGCCACGATGACCGCCACGGCGTAGAAGATCGGCCGGTCCACCTCCGCCGCCGCCTCGGTGATCACCTCCCGGATGCGGAACGGTTGCCCCGCCCGGAGGGTGACCCGCCGGAAGATATTTTCCACCATCACCACCGCGCCATCGACCAGGATGCCGAAATCAACGGCGCCGATCGACAGGAGGTTGGCCGGCACCCCTTTGAGGTCCAGGCAAATGAACGCGAACAGGAGCGACAGCGGGATCGTCACCGCGACCATCAAGCCGGTCCGCACGTCGTAAAGGAAAAAGATGAGCACCACGACCACCAGGACCATGCCGCGCACCAGGTTGTCCTCGACCGTGCGCGTCGTCAGGGCGATCAGATCGCTGCGGTCGTAGAACGGGTGGATCTTGACATCCTTGGGGAGAACTCGCGCGTTGAGTTCAGCGGTCTTCTCCTCGACGCGCCGCAGCACATTCTGCGTCTGTTCGCCGGTCCGCATGAGGATGACCCCTTCAACGGCGTCGTTCCGGTCCTGGAACCCGAACTGGCCCAGGCGCGGCGCGTAACCGATCACGACCCGGCCGACATCCTTGACGAGAACGGGCGTGCCGTTGGCCACCAGCAACACGACGTTGCCGATGTCCTCCGGGGTTCGCAGCCGGCCCAGGCCGCGGACATAGTAGAATTGGCCGCCCTGGGAGTAAAACCCGCCGCCGGCGTTGCCGTTGTTGGCGGCCAGCGCGGCGACCACCGCCGGCACCGACAGACCTTTGCCCGCGATCCTGGTCGGGTCCAACATCACCTGGTACTGCATTGTCTGCCCGCCCAACCCCGAGTCGTCCGCCACGCCGGGAACGGATTTGAACTGCCGCTCCAGGACCCAATCCTCGATGGTCTTCAGCTCCATCGGCGAACGGTCCGGGCTGTCGATCACGTACCGATAGATCAGGCCCGACGGCGAGAACATCGGCGCCACCGACGGCGTCACGTTCGGCGGCAGGTTCAGGTCGGCGATCCGTTCGAACACCTGCTGGCGCGCGAAGTAATTGTCCGTGCCGTCGCGGAACGTCAGCCGCACGTCCGACAATCCGTAGAGTGAAATTGACCGGAGGATCGTCATTTTCGGCAGGCCGTTCATCTCGATCTCGATCGGGACGGTGATCAAACGCTCGACCTCCTCCGCCGCATGCCCGGGCCATTGCGTGATGATCTCGACCAGCGGCGGGGACAAGTCCGGATACGCGTCCACCGGCAGCCGCGAGAACGACCAGAGGCCGGTGCCGGCCAGGATCAGCGACAGCAACACCACCAGGAAACGCTGGCGCAGGGACGAACCAACGATCCGGTGGATCACCGAAGCGGTGCGCGGCGGTTCGGCCGGCGAGGCTGGA
>JAGWYX010000554.1 GCA_018969165.1 Verrucomicrobiota bacterium | reverse complement strand
TATTTCCAGGACTCGATCAGCGGGGCATGGAAGTTCTTGATGGCGCTGGGGGCGGGCACGGGCAGCGTTCTCATCCTGCGTTGGTTCTGGTGGCGCATTAACGCCTGGAGCGAGGTCGCCGCCATGCTCAGTTCCTTCGTGGTCTCGATGATCCTGGAGTTCGGGGTTGGTCTCGACACCAACCGGCCGGACGAATTCGCCTACACAGTGCTGATTACCGTCGTTTGCTCGACAGTAACCTGGCTGACGGCCACCTGGTTGACGGCGCCCGAGGACCAGGACCGGCTGATCGCATTCTATCGGCGGGTCCGACCCGGTGCGGCGCTTTGGGGACCGATCGCGCGCGAGGCTCCGGAGGTCTCCAATCAGACGGGCAGCAGCCTGCTCCTGCTGGATTGGGTGGCTGGTTGTGCGATGATCTACCTGCTGCTGTTCGGCACCGGAAAAATCATCTTCGGGGCGTGGGTGACGGGCGCCTGGTTCGTCCTCGCGGGATTGGTGGCCGGCGGGTTCGTTTACTGGGAACTGAACCGCCGCAATTGGCGGGTGCTCTAGAGTTCTTGAAGTCGAGGATGAACGACAATGGTGACCTGGGGGCTGAGGCGCGCCTGGCCAGGTCCCCGAGTATTATCTTGCCGGGGGCTGCGGATTAGCCAATCATCCAACGAGATTCCTGGAGTCTTAGAAATAGTTATGAATTGGTTAAGTTTTTACCCTCCTTACCACAACCACGCCGCGTCCGTACCCGCGCGCCCGGCTCTTCGCCCCATGAAAACCGAAGCCAGCCTCACCCGTCGGCAGTTCATTCAACATCATCTCCGTGCCGCGCTCGCCGCGGCGTCGTTCCCGCTGGTGGTTCCCGGCTCGGTCCTCGGCGCCGAGGGAAATGTCGCCCCCAGCAACCGCATCGCCATTGGCTGCATCGGCGTCGGCCCGCAGGGGCGCGGCGACCTGGGCAATTTTCTGAACCAGCCGGATGCGCGGGTGGTGGCGCTGTGCGACGTTGCCAGGCGCAACCTGGACCAGGCAGTGAATCAGGTTCAGCAGCGGTACGCGGGCCAGGGGTGCGCCACTTACCACGACTTCCGCGAATTACTTGGACGAAAGGATATCGACGCGGTCTTGATCGCGACACCGGACCACTGGCATGTCGGGGTGGCGGTCGCCGCGGCCAAGGCGGGCAAGGATATTTACCTGGAAAAGCCAATGGGATTGTCGGTGGCGGAGGATCAGATGCTCCGCCAGGTCGTGCGGGCGCAAAAGCGGGTGTTCCAATTCGGGACCCAGCAGCGGTCGAGTTGGCAGTTTCGACTGGCGTGCGAACTGGTGCGCAACGGCCGGATCGGCAAGCTCAAGCAGATCAATGTCTGGTGCGCCGCCAGCCGGCCCGGCGGCCCCACGAAGCCGGTGCCGGCACCGGACGGACTGGATTACGAGCGCTGGTTAGGCCCGGCGCCGGAGACGCCCTACACCGACGGCAAGGCGTTCGACGACGATCCACCTGGAGGTTGGAAGACCTGGTGGTTCAATTATGATTATGCCCTCGGGTTCATCGCCGGGTGGGGGGTGCATCCGCTCGACATCGCCTATTGGGGACACCCCGAAATGCTGAAAGGCCCGCTCGAAGTCGAAGGTCGGGCGGTCTTTCCGACCCAAGGGGCGTGCAACACCGCGGTGGCCTGGGACGTGAATTTTACGGGTGCCGACGGGGTGCGGATGACTTTCCGTGGCGGTCGCAACAACTACGAGCCGGTCACCGCGATGAATGATTTCCGGCTGTGGGCGCAAAAGTACGGCCGTTGTCAGGACCACGGCACGGCGTTCGAGGGGACCGACGGCTGGGTGCTGGTGGACCGGGGTGCGATCCAGACCTCACCGCAAAGACTTGAGGAGGAAAAGTTTGGTCCGACCGAGCCGCGGTTGCTGCAAAGCTCGAACCACGTGCGGAATTTCCTGGATGCTGTTCGGAGCCGTTCACGGACGGTCTGTCCGATTGAGGAGGCGGTGCAGGCAGATGTGCTGTGTCATTTGAGCGACATCGCGACGCGATTGAATCGGCGTTTGACTTGGGACCCGGCGCGCGAGGAGTTCGTCGGTGACGCCGAAGCCAACCGCCGATTAGCGATGCGCCCGCGCCGGATGCCGTGGACGTTGAGCTGAGGGGCCTTCGGCTTTTGCTGTCGCCGAGACAATCATTTGGCTCCAAAGGAGATGTGATGAATTGGCCGTGCTTTTTCGGCCTTACAGCCCATTTTTGGCCGTCTTTTTCGAATCCAAGAGCGGGCGTTCCAGGCTGAAAAAGGCCTCAAAAATCGGTTATAAGGCACCAAATGAGCCATGATTTCTGCATATCTTATTGGAAGGCAATAGATTCCTTAGGCGACAGCGGATCCGGATAGATTCCTTAGGCGACAGCGGATCCGGCGGTGTCTTGGCGCGGTAGAAGCGCTGCTGCGCGCCGGGCGCGGCTACATCGGTGAACGATGCGGTCCCGTTCGTGGTGACCAGGTTGGTCAATGTCGTCCAATCAACGAGGTTGGTTGAGACTTCGACGATGTTGGTCTGGCCCGAGCTGCCAGCGATCAACCCTTGGATAGCGCCACCCGGGAGGAGCGCGAGGTTCAGGGTGGTGACTTCGCCTGAGACCAGAACGGAGCCCTGGCCGCCGACGGCGACGAAGCGGGCGTCCCCATAGGCCACGCCTTGGGGTTCGGCGTGGGTGCCGAGGCTTTGCGGTTTCCAGGTGATCGCGTCCGGTGAAGTCAGGATCGCGTCCAGGAAGCCATTCGGTGCGAAGGCGAAGCCGACGGCGACGAATTGGTTGTTGGCGAAGGTGATGCCGGTGAGGCGATTGGTAGTGTCCAGGTCGCGCACGACCCAGGTGACGCCGTTGCTCGAAGCCAGAATTCCGGAGTCGAGGGTTCCGCCGGGTGGCCAGTCGGTCCAAAGCGCCACGAACTGGTGGTCGCCGTACGCGATCGCATTAAGCTGATCGGTCGTGCCCGATGTTTGCGCCGTCCAGGCATTCCCGTCCGGTGAAGTGAGCACGGTGCCGCCGTAGCCGACGGCGACGAACTGGTTGTCACCGTAGATGAGTTGGGTCGGGTAACTCGCCGCGCTCGTGGCCAGTGTGGAGAAGGCCCGGCTCCACGTCACCCCGTCTGGCGAAGTCAGGATCACTCCGACGTAGGTATTGGTGCCTGGTTGCAGCCCGCCGCCCACGGTCACAAATGCTCCGTTCCCATAGGCAACATCGGTGAGCGGAACGCCGGCCTTGACGCTGTGCTGCATCCAATTCGTCCCATCGGCCGAAGTCAGGAGCAACGGTGAGCGGAACCCGCCGAAGCTATCGTAGGCGGCGCCGACGACGACGAACTGGCCATTGCCGTAGGCGACGGCGGACAGCCGGTTATTGCCGCCAGCGTTGTGATTGGTCAGGTTCGGGTTCTGTTGGAACCAGGCCAACGCATCGGGCGAAGTCAGGATCGTGCCGGCGTCACCGGCGACGACGAACTGGCCGTTGGCACAGACCAGGCCGTTCAGTGGACTGCCGCTGGGAAGTGGGCTGATCGCCGTCCACTGGTCCAAGGGTCCGGCGGCCCCAGCGCTTCGGGCCAAAACTACTGCCATCAGAAAGGCAAGGTGATGGGCTGGCGTGAACGGGAATGGAAACCGCCCGTTTCGGAGCGCCAGCCTCCGGACCCGCCGCGGCGCGGGCCTTCGGCTGCGAGTCGAGGCGGCTGTCCTTTCCATCTTGTTGAGTTTCGTCGCGATACCGCCA
>JAGWYX010000553.1 GCA_018969165.1 Verrucomicrobiota bacterium | reverse complement strand
AGTTGGCGAACCCGGCGTCGTCGCCCGGTTGGAGCCGGAACGAGCAGCGCAATTCGAAATCGGCGACGTCGCCGCCCTTCCAGATCAGGAAGGTGTTGCCCTTGGCCGGGTGCTCGGCGGTGGTGCGGCCGGTGATGGCGCCGTCCTGGACCGACCACAAGTCGGGACTTCCGTCCCAACCGGTCAGGTCGGTGCCATTGAACAGGCTGGTGAAGCCGGCCTCGGGATCGGCGGCCAGCAACGCGACCGCGGGAGCCAGACAGGCCGCGCCGAGAACCAGCGCGGTCAGCGTGCGTGATTTTGATTTCATAGATTACCTCAAGATTCGTTTCAGGAATTTGACCCCCTTGACCGCGATCTCCTCGCGGGTCGGCTCGATCTGGCGCCAGATCGCCGCCGCCCGCGCAATCACCTTCACATCCGTGGTGAACGACTCGATCACCACGTCGCCCCGGTAACCCACCGCCTTGAGCGCCCGCGCGATCGGTTTCCAGTCGATGTGATCGTTGCCGGGCGTCCCGCGGTCGCTGCCGCAGGCGTGGAAATGGCCCAGTTTCTTGCCGGCCTTGCGGATCGCGGTCGCCTGGTCCTTTTCCTCGATGTTCATATGGAAGGTATCGAGGTGCAGCGTCAGGGCCCGGCTGCCGACGTCGCGGATCATCCGCAATCCCTGGTCGCAGGTGTTGATGAAATCGGTCTCGAACCGGTTCAGCGGTTCCATCGCGATCTTGCGTCCGCGTTTCTGGGCGTAAGCGCAAATCTCCTTGAGGTTGTGCACCACGGTTTTCCACTGCCGCCGGTATTCGTCGCGCGGCACGGCGTCGGCCCGGCCCACCGCCGAGTAAATCGGGCCGATCATGGTCGGGCAATCCAGGACGACCATCTGGTCGATCACCTTCTTCATGTAGCGGAGGGCGGTCTGTTGTTGCCTGGCGTTGCCCCGCAGGTCGCGGTCCGGCCCGACGCAGGCGCACACCGTGCCGCAGACCAGGCCGTGCTTGTCCAGTTGCGCCTTCACGTAAGCCGGATCGATATGCGACGGATCTTCGATCGGGATCTCGACACTCTGGAAGCCCCACTTTTTGAACTGGGGAAAAAGCCGCGTGCTCTGGTTGGTGAACGGCGAGGTGAACAGAAAGGTGTTAATGCCAAGTCTCATAGTGATTTTTTGCAAGGCTAGACCAACCGACGCGGCTGTCAAAGGGATTTCCGAGCGAGGCGCGCCTCAGACCTCAAGTCACCTTTGCCGTGCATCTTCGGTTTTTCGTTTCCTTCGTCCGTTCCCTCTGCGTCCCTCGCTTATAGCGTCCTCGAGGAGCAAGCCGAGAGGGAGAAAGCCCGCGCTCCTCAAGGTGAGAACTGCGGTGCGGGGCCCGCCGGGCTTGACGCGGTGGTAGCATTTTGCTACCCTCCAGGGATGAGCCAACCGGTGAAGGTCTCGGATGCCTTGCTCCTGGACGCCCGCCTCATGGGCGCGGCGACCCGGCGGTCCATCGCCGGCCAGATCGAATTCTGGGCCGGGCTGGGCCGGGCCGTTGAGGGCCTGCTCCGGGGCGACCAAGTGCTGGCCCTGTGTCAAGCCGGCCAAGCGAAACCGCTTTCGGCCTGTTTGCGATCCGTCGAATCGGCGAAAGGCCGCCGGCGGCTGGCCGAGCATCTCCAGTTGATCCCCTACCCGCATTACGAGCCGGCACCCGGGGCAACCGGGCTGCTGGTCAGAATCGAGGCGGACGGCAAACGCACCACCGGCCGGTTCATCCACCGGAAATTCCAGGCGGTGAAGCCGGGCCATCAGTGAAGGTCCGCGGTGCCGAACCGGCTCCCGGAGCGCTGGAGAGACTGGGAAAAATCCTGGATCAACGCCCGGTTCTCGTCGCCGTGGCGGGGCCAAACGGGGCCGGGAAAACCACTTTCTACCACGCCCACCTTAAACCCGCCGGCTTGCGGTTTCTCAACGCCGACGAAGTCGCCCGGGAATTGAACCAGGACGTTTATGCAGCGGCACAAGTCGTGACTCAGCTTCGACTGGAGTTGGTGCGACAGCGGGAAAGTTTTGTCTTCGAGACCGTCTTTTCCGACCCCGTGGGCGACAAACTCCAATTCCTCCGTGAGGCCGCCAAGGCGGGCTATGCCGTGGTGCTGTGTTTCGTGGGGATCGCAGGCCCGGAGACGAGCGAGCAACGCGTGGCCATGCGGGTTTCCCAGGGTGGCCACGATGTGCCGTCGGAGAAACTGGTGTTACGCTTCCCGCGTACCCTGGCAAACCTGAAGGCCGCGATCCGGGAGCTGCCGCACGTGTTGATTTTCGACAACGACGACCTGCGCGTTCCGTTCCGGCGCGTGGCGGTTTTCGAGCGCGGCCGGCCGGCCTGGTTGGCGAAGCGGCTTCCGCGATGGCCGGCGAGCGTGGACTCGGACCTCTGGCGAGCCGCCGATTGGGGCGGGTCACGGTAAAGACCGGGTGCCGAACCCAACGCGAGCCGGGGGTTGACACGGGTGAACGGCGGGGGCATACTTCGCTTATTGTCGAAGTGTAAAAGTGCCATGAAGGCCTTTCTGAACATCACCAAGGCGCTCGCGGACGCCAACCGGCTGCGGATGCTGATGGCGCTCCGCGAGGGCGAGGTGTGCGTTTGCCAGATCGCCGAACTGACCGGGCTGGCGTTGTCCACGGTGTCCAAGCATTTGTCGGTGCTCTACCAGGCGGGGCTGGTGAACGCCCGGAAGGAGGGGCGCTGGATGTATTACTCCCTGCCGGGTAAGGGGGCGGCCACGGCGGCGCGGGAGGCGGTGGCCTGGGTGCGGCGGTCGCTGGACGGGAACGAGCGGATTGTGGCGGACGCGGCGCGGATGAAGCGGGTGCGGGCAATGAATTTGGGCGCGTTATGCAAACGGCAGTGCGGAAACTAAAGGTCCTGTTCCTGTGCACCGGCAACTCGTGCCGGAGCCAGATGGCCGAGGGTTGGGCGCGGGCGCTCAAGGGGGACGTGCTTGAACCGTATTCAGCGGGCCTCGAGAAGCACGGGATGAACCGGCACGCGATCCAGGTGATGGCCGAGGCCGGCGTGGACATTTCACGGCATTATTCCAAGACGCCGGTCGAGATTGGGCCGGTCGAGTTTGACTACGTGGTGACGGTGTGCGGCCACGCGGACGAGCACTGCCCGGTGTTCCCCGGCCGGACCAAGGTGGTGCACGTCGGGTTCGAGGATCCGCCCACGCTGACGCGGCATTTGCCCGACGGCGAGGAGAAGCTGGCCGTGTATCGGCGGGTGCGGGATGAGATTCGGCGGTTCGTCGAGGGGCTGCCGGGAGGTTTGAAATCCGAAGCGCGCAAGCCGGATGCGCAGGAGTGATGATGCGGTGAATGAGTCGCAATTGATCAGGGCGGTCCCGGCGGCGGGGCCGAAACGGTTGGCGTTTTTCGAGCGCTACCTGACGGTGTGGGTGTTCCTCTGCATGGTGGCGGGTGTGGTGCTGGGCCGGGCGCTGCCCGGGGTGACGGCGGCGCTGAGCAAGCTGGAATTCGGCCGGGGCTCGCAGGTGAATGTGCCGATCGGGGTCCTGCTGTGGCTGATGATCTACCCGATGATGCTGAAGGTGGATTTCAGCGCCATCGGCGGGATGGCGCGGAAGCCAAAGGGGCTGATGGTGACCCTGTTTGTGAACTGGTTGGTGAAGCCGTTCGGGATGGCGTTCCTGGCCTGGGTATTCATGCAGCACGTGTTTGCGGCGTGGATTGCCCCGGAGTTGGCCAGGGGCTACACGGCGGGGTTGATTAT
>JAGWYX010000552.1 GCA_018969165.1 Verrucomicrobiota bacterium | reverse complement strand
TTCTTGCGGTCCAGTGTGCAGATGAGCTGTTTGGGGTTGACCAGTTCGACATTCTGGTTCAGCTCGATGTCGCCGGCCAGGACGGGCCCCTCCTTGTTGACCGAGATGCGCAATTGCTGCGGTTCGCGCGAGTGGGCCTTGAACAAGATCTTCTTGAGATTGAGCACCAGCTCGGTGACATCCTCGACCACGCCTTCGATGGCGGCGAACTCGTGCATCGCGCCGTCGATCTTGACGGAGGTGATGGCGGCGCCTTCCAGCGAGGAGAGCAGGACCCGGCGGAGGGAGTTCCCGATGGTGTGGCCGTAACCGGTTTCGAACGGTTCGGCGATGAATTTGGCGTAGGTTTCCGTGGCGGTTGCGTCTTCTTTGACCAACCGTTTTGGCATTTCGAAGCGACCCAGACGTACTGGCATAGTTCAACTTTCTGGCAACTTTAATCTGGCCGCCACGGTTCAATTCCCGCGGCCGCGGCGGCCCGTATATTTGCCGACTACTCCCGGAGCGGGAGCGGGTTAAGGTTTAGCGGGAATAAAATTCCACCACCGCCTGCTCGTTGGCGATGGGCTGAATGTCCTCGCGCGAGGGGACCCGCATCACGGTCCCCTTGAAGGCATCTCTGTTCAAGGCCAGCCAATCGGGCACGGACCGGCTGGTGGCCAACTCCAGGTGCCGCGTCGCCAACTGCCGCGACACGGTGTTGTCCTTGACTTCGACCACGTCGTTGGCTCGCAGGGCGAAGGAAGGGACATTGACCTTGCGGCCGTTGACCCGGACGTGGCCGTGGGTGATCATCTGGCGGGCGGCGGCGCGCGTGGTGGCCAAACCCAGGTGATAAACCACGCTGTCCAGGCGCGTCTCGAGGATCTGCAGCATGGTTTCCCCGGTCACGCCGCGGCGTTTGAGGGCCCGTTCATAGACGTTGCGAAACTGGCGTTCGAGCAATCCGTAGTAGTAGCGCAGCTTCTGTTTCTCGATCAAGCCCAGGGCGTAATCGCTGCTCTTGCGGCGCGCCTTGGGGCCATGCGCCCCGGGGCCATAGTTTCTGCGCTCCAGGTATTTGGTGGGCCCAAAAATGGGGGTGCCAAAGCGGCGACTGATCCGAACGCGGGGTCCTGTGTAACGAGCCATCTGATCGTAAGGGGGCTGAGGGTTGGGGGGCTTAAACGCGGCGCTTCTTGCGCGGGCGACAACCGTTGTGGGGAATCGGGGTCACGTCCCGGATCATACTGATTTCCAGGCCGATTGCCTGCAGGGCGCGGATGGCGGCCTCGCGCCCCGAACCGGGGCCTTTGACTCGCACCTCGACTTCGCGCATGCCATGAGACATCGCCTGGCGGGCCGCATCCTGGGCGACCTGTTGCGCGGCGAACGCCGTGCTTTTGCGCGAGCCCTTGAAGCCCACCCGCCCGGACGTGGACCAACCCAGCACGTTGCCGTGCAGGTCGGTGATGCTCACGTGCGTGTTGTTGAACGTGGACAGGATATTCGCGATGCCGACGGCAATATTCTTGGCGCCCTTGGCTTTGACGATCTTCTTGGACGCCGCGGCATCGGCCAACAAATCCGCCGCCGTCGGCGCGGTCCCGGCCGCGACGGCCTCGGGCTTGGCGCCTTCGCCAGGCTTCGGGGCCTCACCGGGGGTGGCGCCGGCGGCCGGCTTGTCCGGCTTCTCGCCCTTCTCGGCCTTGGCCGGACGCGCTTCGGTGGATTTGTCGCCGGCAGGCGGCTTCTGGGCCTTGGGCTTGTCGGAGGCGCCGGCGGCTTCCGGTTTGCCTTCCTTTTTCGGGGCGGATTTTTTGCTCTTGGTTTCGTCAGCCATAGGGAGAGGTTAATGGATGCCGGTCTTGGCGTTAGGATTGCGCTGGACGCCGACGGTTTTGCGCGGGCCCTTGCGCGTGCGGGCGTTGGTCGAGGTGCGCTGGCCGCGGACCGGCAGGCCGCGCAGGTGGCGGATGCCGCGGTAGCATTTGATGGCCTGGAGCCGTTTGAGGTTCAAGCCCAGCTCGCGCCGCAGGTCGCCTTCGATGACGTACTTGCCATCCTGGATGGCGTGCACGATCTGGGACAATTGCTGCTCATTGAGGTCTTTGGCCCGGAGGGCCGGATCGATCTTGGCCTGGGCCAGGATGGTCCGGGAGTTGGCGGGGCCAATCCCGTAGATGTAGCGGAGGGCGATGTCGATCCGCTTCTGGGGCGGGACATCAACGCCAAGGATGCGTGCCATAAGGGTAAGGGTTAAGGGGTGGGCGCGGCGCGCTAGCCCTGGCGCTGTTTGTGCCGGGCGTTGCTGCAGATGATGCGCACGACGCCTTTGCGGCGCACGATCTTGCAATGTTCACAGAGCCGTTTAACTGACGCGCGTACTTTCATGGTTGTCACCGAGTTGGCCGGACCGCGTGATGCAGCCCTTGGACAAATCGTAAGCCGATAATTCTACACTAACTTTGTCGCCCGGCAAGAGGCGAATAAAATTCAATCGCAAGGCCCCGGAGAGCCGCGCCAGCAGCCGATGGCCGTTGGCCAGTTCCACCCGAAAGAGCTTGTCCGACACGATTTCGACTACCGTGCCTTCAAGCTCGATGGCGTCTTTGCCAGGCACGTAAGGACTTCCGGTTCCGCGTCGGTTACCAACACGGTATGCTCGAAATGGGCCGACGGCTGACCATCCTGCGTCACCACCGTCCACCCGTCGTTTAACATCTTCACGTCGGCCTTCCCGGCATTGACCATCGGCTCGATCGCCAACGTCATCCCCGGCCGCAGCCGCGGCGAGGCCTTACGGTCCACGTAATTCGGAATCTGCGGTTCCTCGTGCATGGTCCGGCCGACCCCGTGCCCGACAAACTCGCGGACGACACTGAAACCGTTTTGCTCGACATAGGTCTGGACGGCGCGCGAGATATCCACGACCCGATTGCCCGCAAGCGCCTGCCCGATCCCCTCGTGCAAGGCCTGCTCGGTCACGTCAATCAGCTTTTGCGCCAGCGCCTCGCAGCCTCCCACCGCGACCGTGCGCGCCGTGTCGCCAATGAACCCGCCGTGGGCGACGCCGATGTCCAGGCTGACGATGTCCCCGTACTGCAACCGTCGGCTGCCCGCCAGGCCGTGCACCACCTGCTCGTTGACCGAGATGCAGATGTGACACGGATAATTCCGGTAGCCCAGAAACGCGCTCCGGGCGCTGTGGTTCCGGATGCACTCGGCCGCAAAGTCGTCCACCTCGCGCGTCGTGCGGCCGGGGGTGACAAACGCGGACACCTCCTCCAGCACGCTCGCGGCGATCAGGCACGCCGGCCGCATCGCCTCGAGGTCGCGTTGGGTCTTGATGATAATCATGTCGCTGCGCCTGCCGGCGGCGGGACGGATCGTCTCCAGACCGCCGGCGCGGCTCATTTCAGAAGCGCCCGCGCAACCGGCCTTTCTTCAGGAACCCGTCGTAATGCCGCATCAGCAGGTGCGACTCCATTTGCCGCATCGTGTCCAGGAGCACGCCCACCAGGATGAGCATGCTGGTGCCGCCGAAGAACGTCGAGACGGCAAAGGGGATCGACATCGCCTCGCGCATCAGGATGGGGATGATGGCGATGATGGTCAGAAACACCGCCCCGGCCAGGGTGATCCGGCTCATGGCGTTGTGGAGGAAGCCGCTGGTGGCCTGCCCGGGCCGCACGCCGGGGATATAGCCGCCATATTTCTTGAGGTCATCGGCGATCTGGAGTTCGTTGAACTGGGTGGCCACCCAGAAATAGGAGAAGAACAGGATCATCAAGGCATACACCA
>JAGWYX010000551.1 GCA_018969165.1 Verrucomicrobiota bacterium | reverse complement strand
ATGCACCGGCGGGAACTGACCCTCCTGGCAAGTCGAAATGCCCTGCCCACCGATTTTACCCGCATCATCCGGCTGATCGAGGAAGGCCGGATCGATACCCACCCCTGGATCACCCACCAGGCCGCGCTTGACGAAATGATTGCCGAGTTCCCGCGCTGGTTGAAACCCGAGACCGGCGTCATCAAGGCCATTGTGCGGATCACTGGGTAAGACAGCGCCGTCGCGGCGCGCCGGGAGCGCGCATCGCGGTGCCGGCCGCGATCGATTTGTTTCCGGCTCAGTCCTTCGGCCCCGGGCTCAGGTTTGCTTCAGCTTCCAAGCCATGTCCATCATCGAGGCATCGTACGGCGTCGCCACCACACCTTCGGTCGCATAGATGAACAGCGCGCACAGATACGCTTTACTCGCAATCCCGACGAGGTAGCCGTAAACCAATACCGCCAGCACCCACACCAGACCCATCGCCGCCAGCACCCACGCGGAAATAAAGAACGCCGAAACTCCCGCCGCGATCCAGTACGGGATCGACACGAGGAGCAAAAACGCGTCCATGCCTTTCAAACCGACATACCCGACGAGGGCTTCCCCCCAAGTGGCTCGGATGGTGCGGGCGGATCCTTTGAGGATCGCCACCGGGTTCGCCGTCGAACGGTCCCGAATCAGGAGCGGGATGGCAAAGATCGACGCGACGCTCCAGGCGACCCCGAGCACGCCCGCGATCAGTCGTCCGATCAAGCTGAACCGTTGTTCCACCCGCTGAATGCACAACCCGACCAGACCGGCCAGCAGGCTCCAGAACAGGATCGCCTGAAACCGCCCCGCGGCAACCCGGATGCCGCGGCGGATGGACACCGGCTGGCCGTTCAGGCCCTCGAGAATCTCGTTGTAGAAGGCCACATTGCAAAAGGTGGCGACCAACATGCTCAACAAATACACCGCGGCGAACCCTAGGAAGGCAATCGGCCCGGAGAGCGAATGGAACGCCGCCGGTATCCAGGCGGGCAGGTGGACCTGGGGCAGGGGTCCGTCCGGGCCCAACCAGCCGGGGGCCAGCTTCGACGCGGCGAAGGCGACCACAACCGGGACGAGGAAGAACAGCAGGACCCCGATGGTGAAAACGTCGATCAGAAACGGGAAGACCAACAACTTCGGATGGTCCCGCATCAACCGTAACGAGCATTGGAACAGTTCCCAACTCCGACTAAGTCGATCCATGATCGCATGCACAACTGATCCTTTGGTTGAGGTACTTGAGAAGGTCTCTTTCCGCCACGCCACAGCCCGCCGCCTCGGCCACCAGCCGCTGGTAAAGCCCTTCGAGCCTCTGGCGGCGCTTGCCCGCGCTGGGGCGCGGCGGCAGCGGGCGCTCCTGGACGTACGATCCGTTCCCGCGTTCACCGGTGATGACGCCTTTGAGTTCCAATTCGCGGTAAGCTTTGGCCACGGTGTTCGGGTTCACGCCCAGCGACTGGTGAAGCGCCCGGATGGTCGGCAACCGATCCCCCGGGTGCAATTGGCCGGAGGCGACCGCGGCGGAAACCAGGTTGACGATCTGGCGATAGACCGGCAGGCCGGACTCGAATTCGACGGACCACTGTTCCCAAAATGGCGCGGCATCGTTCATTACACTAGTAAAATAGTACAAACCGGCATGGGTTGTCAACCACCAAAATGCTGGAGTTGGCGGTCCGCCAGGCCAAGGCACGGAGGCCGTCGCTGGGCAAGACCGTTTCCGATCTCGTGCGCCGGGGATTGATTGCCCCCACGCCCTCACAGGATCGGGGCGGCCTGGTGGTGTTCAAGCCGCCGGACGATTCGCCGCCGGTGACCACCGAAGCCGTGCGCCGGCTCGAGACCGAAGGCGCATGAAGGGTTATCTCCTGGATGCCAACCTGCTGATCGCGCTGCTGTGGCCGGCTCACGAACGGCACGGCCGGGCGGCCAAGTGGTTCGCCCGGCATCGCGGCCACGGGTCGGCGACCTGCCCGTTTACCGAGACGGGCTTTGTTCGCATTGTCTCCAATCCCGCCTCTTCCCGCGATGCGGTCCAACCCCGCGAGGCGATTCAACTTCTGCGCGCCAACACGGCCGCCAAAGACCACCAGTTCTGGCCGGACGAACTGCCTCGGGTCGCCGCGGTGGCGTTCGCCGGCCTGCGCCTGCTGGGCCATCAGCCAGTCCATTCGCGCTTGAAACCACCCGAAGGCAGCAGTAGCTTGCGGCCGATCCGCATGATGAAAGCCGCAACCACATCGCTATCGATTTTGGCTGGCGCGGTTTTCCTGACGGGACTTACGGGCGGGCGGGCGGACAACGAGGACGCGCGCCAGCGTTTTCTGGATCAGCACTGTTTCGAGTGTCACGATACGGACTCCAAAAAGGGAGGCCTGGACTTGTCCACCCTGGCATTTCATCCAGCCGACCCGACGAATTTCGCGCGCTGGGTGAAGGTTTACGACCGCGTGTCGCAGGGCGAGATGCCGCCGAAGAAGAAACCGCGGCCGGAACCGGGCGAACTTCAAGGTTTCACCCGTGCCTTGTCGGCGTCGCTGATGGATGCCGAGGGCCGGCGGGTGGCGGCGGAGGGTCGGGCGACGCAGCGGCGGCTGAACCGCTACGAGTATGAGAACGCCCTCCGAGACCTGCTGCACGCCCCCTGGCTCCAAATCCGCGACACGCTCCCGGAGGACGGCGAACGGTACCGTTTCAATAAGATCGGCGAGGCGCTCGACGTGTCGCACGTGCAGATGGCGCGGTATCTGGCGGCGGCCGATGGCGCGTTGCGGGCGGCAATGGCGCCCAGCGCGGCGCGTCCCGAGACGCGCGTGACCCGCTGCTACGCGCGCGACCAGCGGAGTTTCACCGGCCCGATGAAGTTCACCGTGTTCAACACGGCGCCCGAGCGGGCCACGTTCCCGGCGCTGGGAACGCGGGGGCAACCCGACGTGCGCCGGGGCGAGGCGCCACTGACCGCGGGTCCAGAGCACCCGGACGTGCGCGAGCTGGAAGGCGTCGGCGTCGTGGCCAGCGCTTATGAACCCATCGAACCGAAATTCAACACGTTCATGGCCCCGGTCGCCGGCCATTATCGTTTGCGCCTGAACGCCCTTTCCGTCTGGGTCGGCCCCGGGCAATCTAACCGCTGGTATATCCCAAACCTGGATGACATTTCGCGGGGCCACCGGAGCGAGCCGCTGACCCTTTACGCCGAAAAGCCGCCGCGCCTGTTGCGGTGGCTGGGCAAGTTCGATGTGACGCCGGACCCGAGTGTTCACGAACTGGAGGTGTGGCTCCTCCCCGGCGAGACCATCCGTCCGGATGCCTGCCGCTTGTTTCGTTCGCGGCCGGGGCCGTCGCGCTGGCAGAACCCGCTCGCCGAAAAGAGCGGTCAGCCCGGCGTCGTTTTCCGCTGGCTGGAGGTCGAAGGCCCGATCTACGACCAATGGCCTCCGGCCGGACACAAGCTGCTCTTTGCGGACCTGCCACTGGTGGATAAACCTGTCCCGCCCCAAACCACGACCGCCGGGACCAACCGCTTCGGCCTGCGCCGGTTCACGCCGCTTCCTGGCGTCGAGGTGATTTCCAAAAACCCGCGGGGCGACGCGGAACGGTTGCTGAGCAATTTCGCCCAGCACGCCTACCGCCGGCCGGTCGGGAGGAAGGAGTTGCGGCGCTTTCTCCCGGTCATCACCGGCGCGCTGGCGAAGGGCAGCAGCTTCACCGACTCGATGCTCGCCGGCTACACCGCGGTGCTTTGCTCGCCCGAGTTCATTTACGTGGAGGAG
>JAGWYX010000550.1 GCA_018969165.1 Verrucomicrobiota bacterium | reverse complement strand
ATCAATCAACACCCGCGCTCCGCAAATGAAGCCGCCGGCCGAACCCAATGCCTTGCCCAGCGTGCCCATCTGGATTTCGACGCGGTCGGAGACGCCGCACTCCTCCGCCAGGCCGCGGCGGCGCGATCCGAGGAGTCCGGTCGCGTGGGCCTCGTCGAGCATGAGCCAGGCGCCGAACCGCTCCTTGAGTTCCACCAGCTCGCGCAGCGGCGCTTGGTCGCCGTCCATTGAAAACACGGATTCGGTCACGATCAGCGTGTGGCCACGCGGCCCGTGGGCGGCCGTGGCTGGGCGGCGGTCGGCCCAGCGCAGGATGCGTTCGAGGTCGTTCAAATCGTTGTGAGCGAAGACGCGCAACTTGGCGCCCGAGAGCCGCGCGGCATCCACGAGGCAGGCATGCGCCAGTTTATCGATCACCACCACGTCGCGAGGGTGGAGCAACGCGGGGAGGCTGCCAAGGGCGGTGGCGTACCCGGAGGAAAAGCTGAGCGCCGCCTCCGCGCCTTTGAAGGCGGCCAGGGCTTCCTCCAGTTCCTGGTGCGGCGCCAGGGAACCACAGACCAGTCGCGCCGCGCCGCAGCCGGCCCCGTAGCGCTCGACCGCAGCGGTTGACGCGGCGCGCAATTGCGGATCGTTGGCCAGGCCGAGGTAGTCGTTCGACGAGAAATTCAGCAGCGTGCGCCCGTTCAACTCCAGCCGCGGTCCCTGGGCGGAGGCGACCGGCCGCACTTCGCGATACAACCCCTGTTCGCGGATGGCCTCCAGGCGACGACTGAGTTCGTGGGTGAAGTCGGGCACGGTCTTCAGGTCCGTCTGCCGACGCGCCAACCGGGTGCGACAAATTCGGCAACGAGACCTGGGCCCAGGCCGCCGTCCGCGCCGCTGCTCAAGGTCACGTGGTTGATCCGGTGTGCGCGTTCCATCTGTTCCAATCCTTTTGCCAGGAGCCGACCGGGTTCTCAAGCCATACCCACCACATCACCCGTCGCGCCTGGTCGGGGGGATTCGTCACGCGGCGGGAGGCCTGAGGCTCGCCTCCGGCACCGTCCCCTGACGTTCCAACTCCGACCCAAAGACCCATTGCCCGTCGATCATCGATGCCATCACCGGCCCGGCTTCCAGCACCGCTGCTTCAACGCCGCTCGGCACGTGTCTCGGCGCCGGGACGGCGATCAGGTCGGCCCAGGCGCCCACGGACAGTTCCCCCACCCGGCGCTCGAGCCCGAGGGCGCGGGCGCCGTTGACCGTCGCCATGCGCAGGATGGTTTCCGGCGCCAGGCCCGGTTCGCGCGCCGCCAATGTCCGCATCTCGGCCAACAGGTCCAGTGCCACCCGCTGGCCTCGACCCTGGCGAACGGTCACCAGGCTGTCCGTGCCCAGACAAACGTTGACCCCCGCCGCGGTTAGTTCGGTGAGCGGAAAAGCCGGGTGCCGGAAATACTCATGGCTGCGCGGGCAGTGCGCGATATGCACCCCGCGGCGTCCGAGGAGCGTGGCGTCGCCGGGCGCCAGGCGGTTGACGTGGACCGCCAGGAGGTTGTCGCCCAGGAAACCCTGGCGTTCGAGGTGCTGCACCGGCGAGCCCCGGCCGCAGTCGCTCATGTCGCGCGCGTTGCGCCGCAGCCAGTCGAACATTTCGCCGCGACCAGCGGTGAACATCTCATACTCCTGCGCGGACTCGGCCACGTGTGTCGTCAAACGCCACCGCCGTTGTCGGGCGATCTCGGCGCTCAAACGCAGCAACTCCGGGGTGGTCGAGTAAGGCGCGTGCGGCGACAGCCCGAGAGCACCCCGCCCCGGAGCCAGCGCGTCGATCCTCCGAACCGCTTCCGTCAGAATCTGGCGCGGGGCCCGGCGGCTCTTTACCCCGGTCATTTCCAGGAACGAAATGACCCGCAGCGGTGTGGCGGTCCAGACCTCCGGCAATAACTCCGGTACCGCCTCGATGTCAGCGACCGTGGTCACTCCGCTCTTCGCCAGCATTCGCGCCCCGTTCAACCACGACCGCGCAAATTCAGAATATCCCCATTGGGCCTTCAAAGTCGTGATCGATTTGATCCAGTCCGTGAACGAGGCCGTCGGCGCAATCTGGCCCGCCATGTCCGTGTAGTCCAGGTGGCAATGGGCATTGACGAGCCCGGGCAGCAGCGTGACCTCGCCCAAATCTGTCACCCGGGCTCGCGCCTCGCGTGGACATTCCGTCCACCGCCCGACAAATGCCAGGCAGCCGTTGTGGACAACGACCGCCCCGTCTTCGATGGGCGGTCGGGCCACGGGCAGGACGACGCGGGCGCGGACGATCACAGGGTGAGACGGGAGTGGGCCTGCATGGTGGGCTTCAATGAAATCTCCCAGCGCGGCGCTTCGGAGCAGCCGCCGACTCCGATGCCGAGTGTTGCTGCGAGCCGCTGGAGGGTCGGGTTCCGGCTCCGCCGCGCCCGGAGATCTCAGGCCTGGGTTTCCTGGCGTTTGAGCTTGCCCCGGGCGGCTTCGGTGTGGTGGCGGGCCTTGAATTTGCTGTGGCGCTTGCGGATTTGCTGCTCGATTTTCTTGGTCACCAGGTCGATGGCGGCGTAGAGATCGCGCTCCGAATCGGCCGCGAACAGGTCCGGCCCCGGCATTTGCAGCCGGATCGAGCAACTGAACTGCCGTTCGGGCAGGCGCCGATGGTCATGCTCCAGGGTCACGCGCGCATCGATGGCAAAGCGATCGAGGTGATCCAATTTCTCAATGCGGTCGCGGACATGATCTTCAATCGCTTTGGTGAGGGTCACATTGTGCGTGGAGAGGACTAACTTCATAACCCAAGGATGCAACAGGAAACCGGGAAAATCCAGCGAAAGTGTTTGCCCGCGGCAAGGCCGCACACCGGCAGGGACCGCGTGCCGCGGTCCACAGTTTTCGTTTCGTTTTGGGGGCGTTCGCGCGGGACCGGCTAGAGTTCGTGAATCCTGGAACCTGCTGTTATCAGATCAAGTGATGGATTCTCTTTCGCTACCTGCCTTTTCCGCCTCGAGGACTCTATAGGCGAGGCGCGCCTCGCCAGGCAAACCGAGTTGCCGAAAACGGTTTGACAAATCCCCTTCGCGGTGGCTTGCTCCAGAGCATGAGAAGGAGCGTAGTGGGGTTGGCCATCAGCCCTCTCCTCGCCCTCACCAGCCTCGCCGGTCCGCTGGATTCGTGGACGACGCGGGGAGGTGGAGGGACCACCATCGCCGCCAGCGACGGCATGCTTTTTGTTCATACTTTCGACTACATGGGGATTTTATCCTCGACCAACGGCGTTGTCTGGAAGCCTTATGGGGGCGACGGCGCCGCCGCGGCGTTAATCGAGGGCATGGCCTATGGCAATGGCAGGCTGGTCGCCGTCGGGTCACAGGATGGGGCAGGCCCGGAAATTTGGACCTCGACGAACTCCGGCTCGAGCGGAACGTTCACATTGCTTCCGTCGTACGCGACCCGTTCCGGAGGACTCAATCGGGTCGCGTTCGGAGGGGGTACCTTTGTTGCCGTAGGCGGGACCTTCCCTTTGAACGAACCGATCGTCTATGGCGACGGTCTGACTTGGCAGGGGCCTTCTGGATACGGAGCGCCGGACCTGTCCGACGTGGCCTACGGCAACAACCAATTCGTTGTCGTCGGAGGCGGCGGGACTATTTACACTTCACTCGACGGGACCAACTGGACTCAGCAAGTGTCCGGCACCGCCTCGAATCTAGCGGTTGTGGCCTGTGGCGGTGGGCACTACGTGATCCTGGGTAATGGAGTGACTCTCACCTCGACCAATGGCAGCCA
>JAGWYX010000549.1 GCA_018969165.1 Verrucomicrobiota bacterium | reverse complement strand
CTCACACCAGTCCAGCTTGGCGCGCAAATGGCCGGATTCGAGCCGGGTGACATCGAGCAGATTGCCGACCAGTCGGTTCAGGCGGCCGGTGGCCTCCTGGATTTCGGCGATCATGGTGCGACGCAGATCGGTCGGGCCGTCTTGGGTTCCCGCCAGAGTGCTGGTAGCGCTGGTGATGGCGGCCAGCGGCGTGCGCAACTCGTGGGAGATCGAGTTGAGCAGCGCGTTGCTCAAGCGCTCGGATTCGGCGACCAGCTTGCTTTGCTCGGCGGCGGCGCGTAACGCCACGCGATCCAGCACCAACGCCGCCTGGCGCGCGTAAGCCTCGAGCAAATCCCGTTGCGGCAACGTCAGCGTCCGGCTCGGCAGCCCCACGACCAATACCCCGAGCACCGCCCGCTCGGTGGCGAGTGGCAAATGCAACGCCCCGGCCCCCGGGAGGTTGTCCGTGAACCGGCCGGCGGCCTGGCGGCGACTGAACGCCCATTCGGCCACCGTTAATTCCTTCTCGGTCAGGGCGAGCGTGCTGTCCGGATGGGCGAGCAGCGATCGGCCTCCGGGCAGCGCCACCGCGACCGGGGCGTCGAACACCCGGCCGACTTCGAGCATGAGCTGCCACACCACCTCGTCCCGGGTCCCGGCCTGGGCCAGTTCGCGCGTCAGTTGGTAGAGGGCGGTGGCCCGCTCCTCGCGCTGGCGTTCAGCGTGTTCCTGGGCGCGAATCCGGGCGGTGAGTTGCCCCAGCACCAGGGCCACGACGAAATACATGCCGAACATCATCGCGTCCTGCACGTTGGTGATATAGAACGTGAAACGCGGGGGCAAAAAGAAGTAGTTCCAAAGCAGCGCGCTGAGGCTCGCGGCGAATACCACCGGACCGCGCCCCAGGAACAACGCCAGCAACACCACCGCCAGCAAATACGTCAGGGCCAGCGCATAGAATCCCACAAACTGGTCCAGGACCACGTTGATCAACGTGACCCCGGCGGCCACCGCGGTCGCCACGCCATACCCGTGCCAATCGATCTTTCCCAAGCGCGGCGGGCCGGCCCGACGCCGCGGTGCTTTCTCGCCGTCCGCCCGCACCACGTGCAAGTCGATATTGCCGCTCTCGCGGGTCAGCCGCCGGAGCAGGCGCCCGGCCCGCCACCCTTCCAGCAGACCGGCGGCGGTGGACTTGCCCACGACGATTTGCGTCACGTTGTGTTGATGGGCCGTCCGGAGCAGTCCGCGCACCAGGTCCTGGTCGGTGGTCGTGACCACTTCCGCACCCAGGGCGCGGGCGAGCGCCAGGTTCTTCTCCAGCCGGGCCTGTCCCGACTCGTCCAGCGCGCGGGCGCTTTCGACATGGACGCCCAGCCAGGGGCACTTGAGGCTGTCGGCCGTGCGGCGCGTCCAGCGAATCAGCGACTCGCTCAGCGGGCTGGCGCTGACCGCCACCAGCAGGCGATGGCCGGTCTTCCAGGGACCGACGGTGCCTTGGGTCCGGTGAAAGACCTGGATCTCCCCGCCGACATGGTCGGCCACCAGGCGCAGGGCGAGTTCGCGCAGCGCGGTGAGGTTGGATTCGCGGAAGAAACTCTTGGCGGCCGCCTCGGCGCGTTCGGGCAAGTAAACCTTTCCCTCCTCGAGGCGTTGCCGCAACTCCGCCGGCGGCAAATCCACCAACTCGAGTTCGGCCAGGTCCAGCACACTGTCCGGCACGGTCTCGCGAATCTCGGCGCCGGTGATTTGCCGGACGGTGTCCGCCCGGCTCTCGATATGCTGGACGTTCAGCGTCGTGAATACGTCGATGCCCGCGTCCAGGATTTCCTGCACATCCTGCCAGCGTTTGGGATGGCTCGAACCGGGGGTATTGGTGTGCGCCAATTCGTCCACCAGCGCCAGTTGCGGGTGACGCGCCAGCAGCGTGTCCAGGTCCATCTCGGTCAAGGCCAGACCCCGGTGCTCGGCCGTGCGTCGCGCCAGGACCGGCAACCCCTCGACCAGCGCGTCGGTTTCCTTCCGGCCATGCGTTTCGACATAACCGACGACCACGTCCCGGCCCGCTTTGAACTCGCGCTGGGCGGTCTCGAGCATGGCATAGGTCTTGCCGACTCCGGGGCACATGCCCAAAAACACCTTCAGCCGGCCGCGCCGTTGACGCACCGCGTCCTGCTGGATCGCGGCCAGCAGGGCGTCAGGATTGGGGCGCTCCGGCTCGCTCATGGCCCGATGCTAATCGGTGCGGAGGGATTCACCATCGCAAACTAGAGTCCTTGAGTTCCGAGTTCCATTGTCGTCAGGTCCAGTTTTGGCATCCACGCCGTTTCTAGAGTCCTTGAACTGTGAAATATGCGGTCATCTGTTCGAGTTTCGGTCTCTTTTTCGTGGTCTGTGTTTTCCCTTCAAGGACTCTCTGAGCGAGGCGCTCAGAGTGGATGGACCACCGAGCAGAAGACTCGGAGAGCCTGGGAATAAAAGCCACCTTGTCTGTCGCGCGCCTCGCTCGGCCCCGGCCAGTCGCGGTTTGCCACCAGGTCATCACTTTGCCAGCAGGTGCCGCAGGAGCAAGAAACCGAGCACTTGCAGGGCCAGGAATCCCACGCCGAGCAGCGTGCCGGCCAGCACCGGCGTCTCGCGCAGGCTCAACCGCCAGCACGGCGCTTGCAATCGGTCGCAATAGCCGGTCACCCGCACCCGATCGGGCGCGTCCAGAGCGTTCTTGAACTCGGCGGCGGTCTGAAACCGGTCCGCCGGGGCGCGTTGCAGGGCGTGCAGAACAATTTCCTCCGCCTGCGGCGAAAGTTGCGGATTGAGCGTTCGCGGCGCCACCGGATCGCCCGTCACCCGACGATTCATGGTCACCCAGCAGTTCTCGTGTTGAAACGGGACCGCGCCCGTCAACATCTCATACAACACCGTGCCCAGACCGTAGATGTCCGAACGTTCGTCGCCGCGCTCGTTTTTGACCTGCTCCGGGGACATGTATTCGGGCGTGCCGAGTGTCGCGGTGAGGCCGCTGATCGTGATCTTGCGCGCGGCGGCCGACGAGGCGATCCCGAAATCCATCACGCGAATGGTGCGGTCGCGGCAGATCATGATGTTCCCCGGCTTGAGGTCGCGATGAATGACGCCGCGTTGGTGCAGGTGTTGGAGGGCGTCGCACACCAGGCTGGCGATCTTCAGGGCGTCCTGCTCCGGCAAGGGATGCATCGCGGATAGCAGGTGAAGCAGGGTCCAACCATGCAGATACTCGGTGACGAGGTACGGCCGGCTCTTCTTTTCGACCGGAATGAACTTGAGCACAAACGGGTGGTTCAGCCCCAGGCCGACTTCCTCCTCGCGTTGGAACCGGGAAAAGCAGTTCGGGTCGGCCTCGTAACTCAGGTGGGGCACCTTCACCGCGACAAGCCGGTGGTGATCCAGCGCGTCCTGCGCCTGGTAAATGGTCGCCATCCCGCTGCGGCTGATCGGCCCGCCAATCACGAATCGTCCGTCGAGCACAAAGCCCGGCCGCAGCTCCGGCCCGAAATACGGTTCGAGCGCGTCGGGATGTTCCGGCACGTCGCGCAGCCAGGCCAGTTCGTCCAGGCGAGCTTTGCCGTCGGGTGCCATCGCGTTAGCGGCCGAACTGGATCACCGCGCTCGCAGATTCACGTCCCTGCGTGGGTTGCCGCACGTCCGGTAGCGCCGCTGGACGGTACTGCTCGGGCGTGACACGCCATCGGCGCGGCAATACCAGCGTCGGGCAGGGCGCGCTCCGGACTACCCGCGCAACGGTGCCGAGGCCAATCAGCCGCTTCCATAGCGAGGATTT
>JAGWYX010000548.1 GCA_018969165.1 Verrucomicrobiota bacterium | reverse complement strand
ATCGCTCATACGGGATTACTGGAGTTGTTTAACCAGCCTGCGCCGGAAATCTTCCGCCACGGCTTTCATGTGCGCCTCCGCGGCGCCCGGTTCATTGGGATGGTACCGGCCCGGAGCCACGGGGACGAAGCTCTCGGGAGTCACGCCGGAGAGGGTGAAGCCGATTTTGTCGCCCAGGACATACTCGAAGAATTTGGCATACAGGAACACCTCCCCGGGCGAGAGTTCCGCGACCATCAAACCGCACTTGGTCCTGCGCGTGCCGAGGAAGCCGCCGCGGCCCTCGCCCCAGCAGAGCCAGCTCTGGTTGTCGGGAGCGGATTGTTCCGTGAGATGCCACGGGGCGTCCCTTTCCTGGAGCACGCTCTGGACGGCGGTCCGCACCTGATCCAGCCGGTTCGTGAGCCGCCAGATGTATGACGGGAACAGTCCGGCGTCGGTGGTTTGTCCGACCGCTTTCTCGAATGCTGCCGCGACTTCCCGTTTCCGGGCTTCGTACGCTGCCTTCTTCCGTTCTTCCTCTCCCTGGCGCGCGCGTTCGGCCGCTTGGGCCGCGGCGGCCTTCTTGTCCGCCTCGGCCTTGGCCTCGCGGTCCGCGATGGAACCGGTGATCTCGGTCTTCAGTCCCATGGCCTCGAAGTCATTCGGTGCGATCTTCAGGGCCTCGTTGACCCGGCTCAAAGCCTCCTCGTACCGGCCCATATTCACCTCATTCCTGGCGGCGTCCATCGCGTCGGCGTATGTGGCATTCACGAGGTTGGTGCTGATCGTGACGGTCTTGTGGTCTTCCACGCGGACGTTTACATCAGTGGAGCGGTATCCCTTGAGGCTCATGCGGAACTGGTATTGCCCGGGCTGTAGCAGTAGCGTCAGAGGCGTCTTGCCGGTGTCGCTGAACCCGGAGGAAACCGAGGCCCCCGACGGAGCGGTGGCGAGTTGCACAGTGCCGTATGGAAACACGATTTCCTCGCGGTTCGTTTCCCCTGCCTTGATCTGGAGGCGCTCGCGCTTGCTCGCGCCGTTCCACTGGAGAAAGAGGTCGTATTCGCCGGCCGGGGCCTGATCGACCTCGGCCGGCGTGGCGCCGTTCACGTCGAGACCCCCAAGGCCGCCCCCCTGCAACTCAAACCGGACGCCCGGCGGATCGCTCAGGAGGGCCACGGCGCCGAGCGCGGGCGCGATGTCCACGCGGTTCGTCTCGTTGCGAGCCACGCGCACGGTGCGCCGCTCCACCCAATGCAGGAAGGTCGCCGTCACGGCGTAGTCGCCGACGGGGATGCGCGCATAAAGGCGAGGGGCACCCTCCCGTTTGGTCTGGACAACCTGCCCGGCTACCTCGATTTCTCTCGGAACCGGTTCACAGCGGATTTCCAGGGTCCCCTTGCTGCGGACGAGCGGCAGTACGCCCAAATCGTTTCTGCCGTACCAGCCAAAGAGATTAGTTGCGAAAGGTTCGAGGTTCTGCCCCTTCAGGACGAGCCGGCTCCGGCCCAAGCCCATGTTCTGGCCGGGATAAAATGGGCGGCCGTTGAGTTCGGCCGTCACCTGATCCGGGAACGAGGAGGCCCTGTCCACCGTCACCCGGAAGGTCAGCACAGTCGCCGCCAAGTGGCGTTCATGCCAGTCCCACGCCAAGAGCAGTAGGCTGCACAAGGCCCAGGCGCAGAGCGGACGGAACGCCGACGCCACGGAATGGTGGTGGAGTAGCTGCGCGTTGCGTACCTCCTTGTCCATATAGGTTGTCCGACTGGCTAATGATCCACAAAGCGCGAAAGGTCGACAACTCGGAGGTGATCTGAGTTTAGACGGGGCATTTTGTGGAACGACCGAACTGCGGCCACTGCGGTGCTGGTTCGTAAAAGATCAGGTTTCCGATGTGTTCGCCTAATTTTCGATAGCTTTCCCATTGCGCCTCATCGAAGAATTGATCTATAGTCGATTCCTGTGGAAAGGAGGGATGAGCGTCTTGATACTGGATGATGTCGAGAGGTTCATCCCCTGTGATGCTGGGCTTGAGCACTAACAACCATGAATACGCCGGTGCCTTTTGATCCTCGTCTTTCGGGTATGTTACTCTGGCCAACAATGCATGCCGGCAGGTATGGGGCCTGGAAGACTGACCGTTGTCTTCACTATTATCATTCCCGCCGCAGGGGCTGGTCAGTTTAAAGTCAGCCGGTTCTCCGATCACGTCCAGCAACTCGGTGGATACGAGTTCTTCAAGATAGGGTAACGAATCTGACGATTGGTCCATTCTATTTTCCGTCGAATTCGGATTTTCAGTTCCAGAAGTTGGCCTTCTTCGGGCAAATTCAATCTCGGCACCAAAATCGATACGCGCCTTCCGAACGAGGTTGGCCAAGTCCTCAAAATCATAAGTCGGATCGCAACCATTGTCACAGATTATAATGTAAGGGATGCGGCGGCGTATCAGCTCATAGGCAGCGGTATTCTCAAAATGACCGCCATCGGACAAATACCACAGTCTTCTGGCCGGACCGTGGAAGCGAGCCAGAATCTCGTCCAGCAGGTAAAGCTGCACCGGGAAAGTGCGGCTTAATTCCGATCCGAGCCACTTGGGCCGTTGCCTTCCTTCACGGTCACCGGGCTCTATACCGCTGTTCCACCAATATCCCAGGCGTACATTGGTCAAGCCCAGGGCGAGGCTCAATCCAAGGTTTGTCTTTGCCCCCAAACCAGTAGTGAAAGCCGCTCCCGAAATGGCCATCCAGTTGCCCAACGGCAATGATTCGACTTCGACGATTTCGGTTTCCTTCCGAACGGCGATGAATTGTGCGAACTTTCGCGCAGGTTTGGCAAGAAATCGAACCCGTTGAACCCAGTCGGCCAAAACATTGGCGGCGCCAGCAACGGCATTCCTTGCTCCCGCAACGGAACGTGCGAGCAGATTGATTCTCCTCATGCCGACAAAAAGATGGAACTGGCCATCCGATCTGATTGGTATGAGTTTGGAATAATCTCTCGAGGTCGTCGAAGAATCATTTCCATTTTTTCCCGCCCACCGTCCGTGATGGGAAATCCCGACGCTCAGGCCACATGGCCCGAGCGCCATGCCCATGCCCTTCCGATCATGCTGTTCAACTTGGGATTTGGCGTCAACCGTCTCGTTGAAAGTGACGTTGACAATGTGGAGCGGCCCGCCTTTCAAGTACGGCGTGTAATCTTCCATTCGAATTTGATCACCTTCCACCACCTCGGAAACAAAGCGAACAATCTGTCCATTACCATTTTGCCGGTTAGGATTGGAGGCACCCAGATAGGCGCGGATTAGGCGGGCGGCATATACTTGTTGCAAAGACGAAAGGTTGAGGAATGCCATCGCCTTGCTGAACGTATAACTCAAGAGTAAGCCAGTGATGAAAGCTAATCCGATGAGCTCGGGGCTCATTTGCTGAGCGGGATCGCTCAACGGCTCCCTTCCCCTCCAGGCAATCGCATGAGCGCCACCAGATAGCGCGACAAGGCTGGTCAACAGAACCAAGAATGATCCACCGGCAACCAAAACGTTCGTGGGTAGAGAAACTCTTCGAGTTTTGGAAATCTGGCTCAGGAACAGAGCCGTCTGTGAAAGGGTGGCGCCTACCGTGGTCATGCCCAATCCCGCCAACAGAAGCTTACCTATACCCAAGAAACCCAATGCTCGTACGGTTACGTAAAATGTCTGGCCCAGCGTGTCGATCAGCGCGACAGCCAATGTGATGCCCAGCGCAGACACGGACGTTGTCAACCAGAGTGAAAGCCTCCTCCGCGCCCGCAATTCTCTCTCTGCAATGCCGGTGT
>JAGWYX010000547.1 GCA_018969165.1 Verrucomicrobiota bacterium | reverse complement strand
ATTTGCCTCAAGTGCCTCGCTAAAGAACCGGGCCAGCGTTACCACTCGGCGCGGCGCCTGGCCGAGGATTTGAACCGGTGGCAGAACGGCGACACCATCCTGGCCCGGCCGGCAACGCGGGTCGAACACTTCGCGCACTGGTGCCGACGCAAACCGGCACTGGCTGGGCTCGGCGCTGCCGTCCTGATCCTGCTCCTTGCGGTCGCGAGCGTCTCGATCACGGCGGCTGTTCGGATCGATCGCGCCCGCCAGCGGGCCGTGCTGGCCGAGGGCCGGTTGCAGGAGAAGCTGTGGGAAACCTATCTCGCTCAAGCCCGCGCCCAGCGATGGAGCGGAAGGCCCGGCCGGCGCTTCGAGAGCCTGACGGCCATCGCCAACGCGGCGGCCATCCGCACGTCCGTCGAACTGCGCAACGAGACGATCGCTTGCCTGAGCCTGACGGATCTCCAGCCCCTTCCGGCATCCGCCCTGAACTCCAGAAGCGGGGCGGGCATCGAGCTGGACTGGGCGCGGAACCGATTCGCCCGCGTCGATGCCGCCGGCCAGGCCACCTTGCGCCAGTTGGATACCGGCGTGCAGTTGTCCGTGGTTCCGACTCAGGGTGCAAAGACCGAGGCGCCTTGGGGCTTCAGTCCGGATGGCCGCTGGTTGGCCCTGATGCAGCGCGATCACCGCACCCGGCTCTGCAACCTGGCTAACGACCAGCACAGCCTGCTCCTGCCCGATAGCTTGGAGACGCTGACGTTCGCCCCAGACAGTCGCCGCCTCGCCGGGTCCACCGCAAACGGCCAGACGTGGGTCTATCAACTTGACGATTCGGGGGCGCGTCCGGTCTGCTCCGTGCCGCTCCGGACGCCGAAACTTTCCTGGAGTCCGGATGGCGGGACGCTGGCATGCATCGGCGAGAACGAAGTCGTTTTGTTGAACTCAGACCACGGGACCGTCACCGGCCGTCTGCGAGTGCCCGGCCAGCCATTCGATTTGGCATGGCATCCAGACGGCCTCCGCCTCGCTGTTGGCGCCGCCGATCGCGGGATTTACCTGGTCGATGTCCATACCGGAACCGTGACCGCCTCTCTCCACGGACACCTCGGATCTGTCACCGCCCTGGCCTTCAGTCCGGACGGCAAGCTCCTGGCCTCCGTCGGGTGGGACGATCGCCTCCGGCTTTGGGAGGTGGCGACGGGGGGCGAGATCATCAGCACCGAGGCGGGTCCGGAGGAGATTGTGTTCGCTCCTGATGGGCGCCGTTTGGCCGTGTTTTCTCATTCGCATACCCGCGTCGCGATGTTCGCTTTGGCGGTCAACGACGCACACGTGGTCCTGGTCGGGATCGGCTCGCCGCCGCGCGCCCAGGCCGGTGATGCCCTCGTGTTCGGCCGCGCCGGGAACTGGGTGGCCACCAGCATGGACGACGCCGTGACCTTCTGGCGCCCGACCACCGGCGAATCGTTAACCCGGGTCGAGGCCTTGCCCTCCGGCGCCCTGCTGCGCCTGGGCGGGGATGCGGGACTGTTGGGGCTGGGCTTACGCGGGTTCTTCCGTCTGCCAGTGGTGGACAGCGCTCCGGTGCCGCGCGTCGGATTTCCCCAGCGCTTCGTGCCGAAGGTACCCGCCGCCTTGCGGACGCTCTGTCCGCCGGAGTTTCTTACCGGCTTCAGGACCGACGGCGGACTTGCGCGCGGGGCCGCCACGCCGGACGGACGGGTGGTGGCGGTGGCTTATGCCTCCCGGTGTTACGTCTTCGATATGAACTTGGGGACGCTGGCGGCGGTGACGGGGCCGCAGGCGGGGCTCAAATACGTCGCCCTCAGCCCGGACGGTCGCTGGCTCGCCACCGGCGGCTGGCATAACCAAAATGTGAAAATCTGGAGCACCCGCAGCGGAGCGGCGGAGCGGGAGTTGGCCACCGAAATGTCCCCGAACCTCGAGTTCAGTCCCGATGGACGCTGGCTCGTCACCAGTACCGGCTCGGAATACCGTTTCTGGCGCACCGCCGACTGGACTCCGGCACATCGCATTCGGCGGCCAGGCAATGACGATCTGCCCGGCCCGCTGACGTTCTCGAGCGACGGGAGGCTGCTGGCGCTGGCGGAGACGCGCGGGGTTGTGCACCTGGTGTCACCCGAAACGGGCGAGACCCTCGCCCAGATCGAGCCCGCACCGGCTGGGGAACTGGTTTCCCTGGCGTTCAATGCGGATGCCTCGTTGCTGGCCATGACTCTCGTTGGCGCACCCCCGCAGGTGTGGAACCTCCGGTATATCCGCCAGCAACTGGCCGCCATGCACCTGAACTGGTGATGGCGTTGAAACAGGAGGGGGTCAGGTCTCGACATTTGACACTTGGCCAGTCGCGCCATCACGAAAGGCACGAATGTCAAATGTCGAGATCTGACCCCGCCGCGGGGTGTAACTTTTGGCGAAAAACGGGTCAGAGGGATAGTGAATGAAGCGTTCTCATCCGATCCCGACGGTGGACCTGCGCCCCCGCCCCCTATTACAGGGAGTTTACCTCTTTGTCTGCCTGGCGACCGTTGGGGTGGGAACCACCCAGCCGGCTTTCGGCCAGATGCTGGATGATTTTCTGGTCGCCAAGGGCCAGATATTCACCCAGACCTCGAGCGCGGCGCCGACACCACTGGCGAGCGGCGCCGCAGTTTTCGACGCCGAAGCCCCGGGGTTCGGCGGGCTGTCGTTCGTCACGGGCGGCAGCGTTTCGATTCCGGGCGGTGGGTCCAAACCCCTGGCTTACGTCAGCGCCGGCGGCATCTTCCAGTTCACCGACTCCGCCGATACCGTGGCGAGCCTTGACGGCGCCTACCCCGCAGGACTTTACACGGTCACGCTTAACTCGACCCTTGTGCCCGGGTTGACCGGTGCCATCAACTTGCCGGCGGACGTCTTTCCCCCCGTCCCAGCGGTGGAGAACTACACGGATGCCCAGGCGGTGAACACGACCAATGGATTCAACCTGGCTTACCAACCGTTTACCGGCGCGGCCTCGCCCGACGATGCCCTGCTGGTGATTTACGAAGGGACGACCGTGGTCATTTCCAACGTGCTATCGCTGACCGGCACGAACTTCTACATCCCTGCAAGGACACTTTCGGCGGGCAAGACTTACGATGCGCGGCTGCGGTTTCGGCACCTGACTGTGACGCAGAGCGGGCTGCTGCCGGCCGCCGCCGGCTTCTTCAGCGAGACCCGTTTTTCCCTCACCACCCTGGCGGCGATCAATCCCAATACCCAGCCGCCGACGCTCACGTCGTTTGACCCGGCTGTCGGCGGGGCCTTGCCAGGCACGGTCGGCGGTCTGGCGTTGAAATTCAGCAAGGCGATGGACCAGGGTCGGATCGCCATTCAGTGGACGGCGACGTTAAACGGGAGCCCGATCGAGTTAAATGCCGGCGAATTCTGGTACCAGTGGGGGGATCCGGAGACCCTGCTGTGCGCTTATGCGCCGTTGGCCGGGGGTTGGCCGCTGGGCCTGGTGGTGTCCTGGACGTTGAATCCGGCCACCAACAGCACGTCCAACTTCGCGGACACCGACGGGAACCTGCTGGCCTCCGGCACTTACTCGGGGAGTTTTGTGACTTACGGTGGCCCTTGGAGTTGTGTGGCGGCGGTCACCAACGCAGTCGAAGCACCTGGTTTCTACCTTACCCGCCGGCTGAATTATGTTCAGACCTCCGACACCACCGTTTTCGCCGATCCGCGCATACCGGCGCAATTCCAAGCTTACTACAAGGATCCCGGGATGAACATCACGCCGATCGTTGTCGTCGTGGTGCCGGTGCCTGGTTCT
>JAGWYX010000546.1 GCA_018969165.1 Verrucomicrobiota bacterium | reverse complement strand
CGCGGTGGCTCCTCCCGTTGCGCGTTCATGACCAGGTGATCGTGGTGAAGGTCGGCCGCGAGCCTGGCCTCGTGCGGCGGGGCGATTGGATCGCCTACCGGAGGGAGCGCCGATACCTGGCGCCGAGCGTGTACCTCGCTGGCGGTTACTCGATCGACCAGGTGCGGGCAGTGGCGGGAGACCGGGTTCGGTTCACTCCGGACCAGTTCCGGGTCAACGACGAGGCCTACCCGCTGTTGACGAACATGCCGACCAGCGGCGAGTGGGTCGTGCCGGAAAAACAGTGGTTTGTTTGGCCGGAATTGGTTATGACTTCGCATGGCGTCGGGCAGGACCAGATTGCCGCGGCGTGGCGCCAGGCGGCGTTCGTGGACCGCGCGGAGTATGTGGGCCGGGCGTTCCCTCATTGGTTCTGGCGCCGACAAAGCTTGCCATGAGCCGTTTCAGCAATCTCGAATTCCAGAGCCAGCCGGAGGAGGAATCGCAGGGCGACGCGGCCGTCAAGGACGAGGCCTACTACCTGGCGGAGGCGCGCGCGGGGTTCGAGGCCGGCCGGTTCGAGGGCGCGCTGCGTTCGTTCTCGAAGGTGCTCGAGTTCAATCCCCAAAACACCGGGGCCTGGAGCGGGCAGGTGCGGATGCTGATCGAGCTGCAGGAATATCGGGAGGCCAAGATCTGGGCGGACAAGGCGCTGGAACGGTTTCCGCATGATCCGGAGTTGCTGGCCGCCAAGGCGGTGGCCCTCGGACGCCTGGGGGACCTCAAGGCGGCGCTGGCCTTTTCGGACGCGGCGATCGAGGAACGCGGCGAGACGCCTTACGTCTGGCTGGCGCGCGGTGATGTCTTGCTGGCCCGGAGGGAAAGACACGCCGAGTTCTGTTTCGAGCGCGCCGTGGGGTTTGCCCCGCGGGATTGGCTGGTCCACTGGCTGGCGTCGCGGGTCTATTATTTCTACGAGAAATTTTCGCTGGCGCTCAAGTTGGCGTCGCAGGCCCTGGCGCTGGAGACCAGCCGGGCGGTGCTCTGGTTGCAGGTCGGCTATTGCCAGCAGGCCCTCGGATTAATCGGCGCCGCCCGGTCCTCCTTCGAACAGGCGCAGCAGTTGAGCCCGGTCGGCACGCCCGCCGACCAGGCGTTGATCGAGTTGGGCCAAATCGGTTTCTGGCGGCCGCTGTGGAGTCGCTGGCGGAGGTGGTGGAACCCATGAGCGCCGAGAAACTCAACCGGCTGCTGGCCGAAGCTGCCGAGCTCGCCGCGTCCGATCTCCACCTCATCGTCGGTGTGCCTCCGGCGTTTCGCGTCAACGGCGAGATCATCTTCGCCGACGAGGACGCGCTCGGCGCGGAGGAGGCGACCGCGATGGCCGAGAGCTTGCTGAACGAGGATCAGCAGGCCAAATTCGAGCGCGAATGGGAACTCTGCATTTCGCTCTTCCACGGTGAAACCGGCCGGGTGCGGGCAACCCTGTATCGGCGGAACGGCAATCCCGAACTGAGCCTGCGTTTCTGTGGCGAGCGGATCGCCCCGCGGACGGACCTGGGCCTGCCGCCCAAGCTCGACGAGCTGGCGCGCAAGCCCAATGGCCTGGTGCTGATCACCGGCCCGACCGGCGCGGGCAAGACCACGACCCTGAATTACCTGGTCGATCTCATCAACAGCGAGCGCCGGTGCAAGATCGTGACCATCGAGGACCCGATCGAGTTCGTGCACCAGAACAAGCGGGCCATCGTGGTCCAACAGGAGGTCCTGACCGACACCCATTCCTTTAACCGCGCGCTGATCCATGTCCTGCGCCAGGACCCCGACGTGATTGTGGTCGGGGAGATGCGCGATCACGAGGCGATTGCGACGGCGCTGACGGCCGCGGAGACCGGGCACCTGGTGCTGGCGACGTTGCACTCGCCGAATGCGACCAATGCCCTCGAGCGGATCGTGGGCGTGTTCGAGGGCAACGCGCAGCGGCAAATCATCCTGCAAATGGCCAACGCCCTGCAGGGGATCATTTCGCAAGACCTGCTGCCGGCGGTGGACCGGAAGCGCCGCGTGCTGGCCTACGAGCTGCTCGTCGCCAATCCGGCGGTGCGGAACATCATTCGCGAGAACCAACTCCATTTGCTCGAGACCACCGTCCAGACTTGCCGCAAGGAGGGAATGACGCTCATGGACAACTGCCTGTACGACCTGTATTGCCGCTGCTTGATCAGTTACGACACCGCCGTGAGCCGGGCGCGGCACCCGGAGCGCTTCTCCCAGCGCACCGGCTGATCGGCCATGACCAAACTCCCGCACCTGCTCTGGGAAGTCTTCACTTGGCTTCTGTTCCTCGGGTGCGTCGGCTGGTTGCTGTGGCAGTGGCTGCGCCACAGCGCTGAACCGGGCCGCTTGATCGGGATATGGCTTCTCTCCATCGTCCTCCTCCTCGTCGGTCTTGCGGCGGGGATTTACTTCAACCCGCTCTGGACCGTCCTCTTCTGCGTCATTGTCGCCTTCCTCTGGATCCCCAGCCTTGGCGACCTCCTCATCAGCCCGCTGACCGATGCCTTTGACGGCGGTTCCGAAGAAGTCCTGCCCCAACCCTTCTACGCGGTGGCTCAGGCGCGACGCAAACGCGGCGAATACCGCGAGGCGATCGCGGCGATCCAGGAGCAACTCGAGAAATTTCCCGCCGATTTCACCGGCTGGCTGCTCCTGGCCGAGGTCCAGGCCGACGACCTCAAAGACCTGGCCGCCGCCCGGGCCACGCTCGAGCAGTTGCTCAGCCAACCGGGGCACGCGCCCAAAAACCTGGCCCACGCCCTGAATCGACTGGCCGATTGGCAGTTGAAATTGGGCCGCGACCCGGAGGCGGCGCGGGAGAGCCTCGAACGCATCGGCCGGCTCTTTCCAGGCACCCCCGAGGCGCAGATGGCCGCCCAACGCCTCGCCCACCTGGCGTCGAGCGAGTTCCTGGCCCAACAGCAAGAGCGGCCGCGAATCGTGCTGCCCCGGTTCGAGGACAACCTGGGACTCAAGGCGCCGGGCGCCGGGGCGCAACCGCCGACGGAGAACCCGGCGGCCCTGGCCGAGGAATACGTCCGGCACCTGGATGCGTTTCCCCTGGACCACGAGATCCGCGAAAAGCTGGCGCAGCTTTACGCCGATCACTTCCGCCGCCCGGACCTGGCCGCCGATCAGCTCGAGCAACTGATCGCACAACCCTCGGCGGCGCCAGCCCAAGTCGCGCATTGGCTCAATCGGCTGGCCGATGTCCGGATCAGCGGCGGTGACGAGGCGGCGGCGCGCGGGACCTTGCACCGGATCATCGAGCAATTTCCCCAGACGGCCTTGGCAGAAACCGCGCGGCGACGGATCGCCCACCTGGGCCTGGAACTGAGGCGTACACAAAGCCGCCAAGCGTTGAAGCTTGGCGCGCGCGACCCGAACCCGGGTTGAAATCCTAGCGCAGGGTGGTCAGGCGCAGCGCGATTTGCTTGTCAATCTCGCTGGCCAGATCAATGTCGGCCGAGCCGCCTTTGCGCCGGGCCTGCACGACGACCTTGGAAACCTTGGGCTCGACCTCGCTGACCTTGACCTCGACGGTGCGGGTGTCGATCTTGGCCGCCAGGGTCTTGGTAATGGTATTCTCGCCCGTCAGCGTGCCGTTGTAGCTAAGCACCTGCTTGGCAGCCTCGAAGATCTGATCCACCGGCCGCTCGTAGCGGCTCTCGATCTTATCCTTGACCAGCGGGACGCCCGCGTGCATGTGCCCGTCCAAATCCGTGTAGCAGCCACTCATGAGCGCCACCAGGATGCCCGAGGCGAACAAGGC
>JAGWYX010000545.1 GCA_018969165.1 Verrucomicrobiota bacterium | reverse complement strand
TGGGTGTAATGGCTGAGGTATTCGACCAGGCCTTCCAGGGAATCGTTGTCCGGATTGACTGCCCAGACAATTTCGTCCAGGGACTGAACGGTATTCCGCGCCGAGGCGACGATCTTGCGGACATGGGGTCCGACGTCTTCGTGGTGGTTCAGGCCTTCCTCGGCGCGTTCGCCCAGCATCATGATGCGGGTCAGGCTGGAGCCCAGATCGTCGTGGATGTCCTTGGCGATGCGGCCGCGTTCCTTCTCGATCGCGTGCTTTTGTTCCAGCAGTCGGAGTCTGCGGCGCAGGCGGCGGCGAGCGAGGAAGCGCCCGGCGCCGGTGGCGGCGCCGACGCCCCCCAGGACAACCAACCCGCGCAGCCACCAGGTCTGCCAGAGGTGCGGCTGCAGTACGAAGGCCAAGGTGGCGCCGCTCTGATTCCACAGGCCGTCTTTGTTGCACGCCAGCACGCGGAAGCGGTAGCGGCCGGGCGGCAGGCGGGTATAGTTGGCGACGCGGCGCGGGCCGGCCTCGGTCCAATCCCAGTCCAGTCCTTCGAGTTTGTATTTGAACCGGATGCTCTCCGGGGCGTGCAGGTTAACGGCCGTATAGTGAAATTCCAAGTCGCCCCGGCCGGCCGGGAGGCTGAGGGGTGAATCGATCGGTTGTCGCGACAGGTTCATGGGCGCATTGCGGAACTGGGGCTTGCCATCCGCGGTCAGGGACTCGAGATAGACCGCCGGCGGCCGGGCGTTGATCCGGAGTGAGTTGGGGTCCACCACCGCCAGTCCCTTGCTGGTGGCGAACCAGAGGCGGCCGTCGTGGCCTTTCCACGCGGCGGGTTGAGCCACGCCATTGCAATGGGTGCTTTCCATCCCGTCCGCCTTGCCATAGACGACGCTGGTGAGGGTGCCCGTTTTCCCGCGGTCCAGGTCGTCGAGATTCTCCTTGCGCACACGGAAGACGCCGCGGGAGCAGGTCATCCACAGCCAGCCGCGGCCGTCGTCCAGAAGAGCGAAGATTTCGTCGCTGAAGAGACCTTGCCGGCTGGTATAAGCGGTGAAGCGCCCATCCCGGTAGCGATCCAGTCCGCCGCCGGCGGTGCCGATCCAGAGGTGGTGCTCTGTGTCCTGGCAAAGGGCCAGCACGGCATTGTCGGATAATCCGTCCCGGGAGGTGAAGCGGGTGAGGCGCCCTCCCTGGCGGCGGAACAGGCCCGTTTTGGTACCGAACCAGAGCCGGCCGGTGGCATCCTCCAGGATGGCCCGTACGGGGGCGTGCTCGAGGGGATCCCGGCCGGTGCGCGGGATGAACCGGCCGTCCCGGAGGCAGGCCAAACCGCCGCTGGTGCCGATCCAGAGGTTCCCGGATCGGTCGGCTTGAATCACTCGGATCGCCGCGCGGGGCAAACCGTCTTTCCAGGTGTAATGAGTGAACTGGCCATCGTTGAACCGGAACAGCCCGCCATCGAAGTCGGCGCCGATCCACAGGCTGCCATCCTGGGTGACGGCGGTGGAGAGGATCAAGTTTTCCGGCAGGCCATTGGTTGGGGTGTAGGGAGTCACCTTGCCGTCCTTCATGCGGTCCAGTCCGCCGCCCCAGGTGCCGACCCAAAGGCTGCCGGCGCGGTCTTCCCGGACGGACATGATGTTGTCATGGGTGAGTCCCTGTCGTTTGGTGTAGGTGGAGAATCGTTTGAGGGTTAACCGCACCAACCCTTCCTGGGAGCCGACCCACAGGTTGCCTTCGCGATCGTCGAACAGGGCGTTGACCTTGTCGAAGGGCACGCCCTCGTTATCCAACTGGTGGTAGAACCGGCCGTCGCGGAAGCGGTTCAAGCCGCTATAGGTGCCGACCCAGAGGTTGCCTTCCTGGTCCTCGCAGATGGCGCTTACAAAGCTATCGGAAAGCCCGTAGCGAGCATTGTAGGCGTAGAAACTTTTTCCCCAATACCAATTATACCAAAGCATCCCGTTGTTGGACCCGATCCAAATCCGGCCGCCGGTATCCTGGCAGATGCCGCGGACCGAGTCACCCGGCAGGCCGTTGGGCATGGCAAAGGATTCCATGACTTTGCCCTTGAGGCGATTGAGCCCCGCGCCGGTGGCGATCCAGAGGTAACCATCGCGGTCTTCGTAGAGCGAAGTAACCAAATCCGACAGCAGGCCGTCCTTGCGGGTGTAGGAGATGAACTTCCCGTCCTGGTACCGGCTCAGGCCGGCGGTGGTGCCGCACCAGAGGGCGCCGTTGCGCCCCTGGGAGATCACGCGAACATGATCGCCCGCCAGGCCGTTCGTCGCGCCAAAATGGGAAAACTCCCGTCCGTATAGCTTCGTCAGGCCTCCCCCCTCCGTGCCGATCCAGAGCGCCCCGCCGCGGTCCGCGCACAAGGCAGTGATCGAGGGATTGCCGAGGCTTGGGGTGTTCTTGGCGTCGAGCACCTGGAATTCCAGGCCGTCGAAGCGGGCCAGGCCCGCGCGCGTTCCGACCCACAGGAAGCCGTCCTGCGATTGGGCGATGGCCTGGATCACGTTGTCGGGCAGGCCGTCGTCCACCTGCCACAGGCGCGAGCTGTATTGAAAACTGGGGTGATCCAGGCTTGACCAATCCAGCCAATCGCTGGCCCGGCTGATCTGACGCCGGTGGTTGAGGCGCGTCCGGTCTTGGGCATCCCGGACAAAGAGTTCGAGGTTGCCGTCCTCGTTTCGGCCGACGGCCGGCGTCGGCTGGGTCGTGATGCCCATGCTGGCCCAGCTCGACCATTGATCGGAGCCGTCGGTGAACAGTTCCCACCGATGCAGCAGGGCGCCGTCCCCGGTCCGGACTCCGAACAGCTCCAAGCGGCCATCGGCGCTTTGGCCGATCGACAAGCCGGGTTTCATGGGGCCGCCCCAATCCAGCCACGAGGACCATCCAGCGCAGCGGTCGGGGGAGACCTGAGAAATCCGCTTCACCCTGTCGTCCGTGGGACAGACGGCGAATACCTCCAGGATTCCGCGCGCATTTTGACCCGCGGCGAACCCCGGGGAAACCGGTCCGCCGAGGGAGACCCATTCCGACCAATCGCTGGCCGAATCCGCCGAGCGCTGCCAGCAATGGAGCAAGTCGCGGCGGGTGGCGTCGATTCCGAACAGCGCCAGGCGGCCGTCCCGGGTGCGCGTGACCACGACCCCGGGCGCCACCGTGCCGCCGAGGTCGGCCCACGCGGACCAACCGTTGCGTTCGGGCATTTCCCGCAGATGCCGGACGCCGCCCTCGGTGCTCGCGCTCACGGCAAACACTTCGAGGGCGCCGTCGCGGTTTTGGCCGACCGCAACGGGGGGACGGATCGCCCCGCCGAGGTCGATCCAGGGAGACCACTCGGGGCGGTTGGGGGCCTGTTGTCGGATGTTCCAGAGCGTGCCGGTGTCGCGATCGACGGCGAACACCTCCATCACTCCGTGGGTGTTGGTGGCGATGGCAATCCCCGGCGCGCAGGTCCCGCCTAAATTCGACCACGGGGACCAGGCCCCGTCGGCGGCTTGCTGCCACCGGTGGCGCAGTTGGCCGTCGCGATCAATTTTGAACACCTCGAGGTGGCCATCGGCGTTGCGGCCGATGACCGGCTGGTCGGTTTCCTGGGCGGACCAGTCCGCGGCGGCGACGAGCCAGGCAGGCAAGAGCAGCAGGCAGACGGCTCCGGCGGCGGCCGAGCGACGCCATATAAACATACGGTTTTCCACGCCCGGTCTTTCTGTCATGCTACGCCGCAAGAGTCGTTCAAATTCATCCGAATGAAAGCGGTTCACTCTCACTTGGGCACCCTTGTGCCAAATGAATCCTCGGCT
>JAGWYX010000544.1 GCA_018969165.1 Verrucomicrobiota bacterium | reverse complement strand
CAAGTCGCAATCTCATGACGAGCTGGGTGCCATTCCTAACCAATTGACACTGTGGGACTTTTAACCGGATGATAATGATTGGACTTAGCCAACCACACGATCCGGAGGGGACACCAGTAACTGGAGGAGGCTGCTGGCGTTGCCGCCCTTTCATTTGCTGTTGTATGCCGCCAGGGGAGCCTACCATCACCGCCAACAATCCCCCTGCGCAACCATCCGTAGCACCCGCCCGACTTCAGTCGAGTGGCTCCGACTCTTCCGCCGTCACAACCTCCGCCGCCGGCTTCACAACGGCATTGGCGTCGCCCAGGCAGCATGAGCCTTTGGGATTGCGGATTTCACACGCGCAGTTGCCGGCCTTGACTTCGGAGGTAGTGCGTTGCGAGATCGTGCATTGGCCCGTCGCCCGGATTTCTCACAGCGCCACGCGATCCGTAGGTTGCTCGCGTCTCAGCCGGGACAGCGCAGATACAAATGGTGGCCGCAGCCTCCACAACGGTTTTTCCACGCCGGGTTCCGTCGCCCACACACCGCGCATCGCATCTGACCTGTGTTCCTCATCCTCAGGACGCTTGCCTTCCGCCCTCAGCCGCACCTAATCTTGCACGCGGGCACTGTGTAGCTTCGCGGCAGACATTCCGACCGCGCCGATGTCTTTGGTACACCGTGGCGCGACAAAGCCCGCCGGAAGGGCGGCCGTTGCCGGCAGCACCGCTATTTGAGCGGCGCCAACTCGGCCGCCTTCGGAAACGGGTTCTTGAAGGTCCAGTAGACAAGCGCCGCAGGATGCGCCAAGTCCGGATCGTTGCCAGCCGGTACACTTCTGAACGCATTCAATCTCTCCTGGAGGCGCGGAGATACCGGCTTGATCGAACGGTCAAGCTTGTCTTCGGTGGTTCCGGGAACTGTTCGCTGCCACGCCAGCGTTTCTCGCAACCGCGGCGAGGCCACCGGTTCGGCGGCACCGGCTTGATAGACAAGGTTGACCGTGACGATCGCGGCAGCGGCAGCAAGGACATGATTCAACCTTTTCATATACGTACCTTTCTGGTGTCGGCGGTGGATTGCTTCACCACCGAATGGTTTTTATGCTCTGGACATCCTTGGTACGCCGGCGGCGGCCTTTACCCTTCGGACATCCGGCCTGCCGATCTTTGAGGTGGGCGCTGCGTCCCCCCCGAAGCGTCTGTGCCAGGAAAGAGATCGGGTGAACCGGAACACCGGCGCTGAACGCCCGACTCAGAGGACATACGCCGATGTTCACCTCGGTTTGTCCAACCGGTCCGGTGCGAATTGCGGTGCCGGAGGGCAAAAAATGCAAAGCTTTCGACAATTAATACGTAGAAACTTATCCCATGAAAAAATAATTATTCGTAATATGACTATGATACCTTGGTCTTAGGTCGCGCGCCCCCGGATACCGCTCAGGATGAGCGCGGAGGCGTGTCGCAACACGCCCTGAACGGCGACAGTGTTCGTTCGATGAACTCGATTCAACCGGCCTTGTTATGAAACCATACCCGAAGAGCCTCTCCGCAACCGCCATGGCGTCAGTAATCCTGACGTCGGTGTGTGCCCGTACTGGCTCGGCTGCGCAATGCAACACCTGCCACCCGGACATGTACGCCAAATGGTCCGCCAGCGTCCACGCAGACACCCAGGCCGATGTGGCCAGCGAACTCAGCCAGTCTGACCTGGGGATGACCCCCGCAGGGGTCATCCAAACCGAGGATTGCGTTGCCTGCCACGCCCCTACGGCGGTGCAGGTCAACGGAGGCATGATGCAAGGAAACGCGGGGATGATGACTGACAGCCAGGCTCTGGGTTACTTCTTCACCACCACCGACGGCCAATTTAGCGGCAGCACTGCGGCGACGAACACCACGCTGTGGCCGCACGTGGCGTGCACCGCCTGCCATGCCGTGCCGACCAACCACGTGAGCACGCCCGACGCAGGGCTGCCCAGCCTGGCGTCGTTTGACTCCCGAACCGGCACGTATGTGTCGATGACCAACGCCAGCCAACTCTGCGGCCAATGCCACGGCAACCTGCGCTTTGCCGACACCGATCACCAGATTTACAACGCGTGGACGACCGCAGCGCATGGCAACACCCAGGCGACTGTGGCCGGGGAACTGAGTGACTCGGATGTGGGGCTCACTCCCGCGGGGGTGGTGTCCCAGGTCGAGAACTGTGTCGCCTGCCACGCCCCGACGGCAGTCTTGGCTAACGGCGGGATGAATGAGGCGCAGGCCTTGGACTACTTCTTCACCACCACCAATGGTCAGTTCGCCACCAATACGACGCCCACCCACAGCGCCGAGTGGCCGAACGTGGCGTGCATCGCCTGTCACGATCCGCACGATCCGGGAGGGTTATCGTATTTCAATTCAACCACGATGGCGTACCAGCGGATGACCAACTCAATGCAGCTCTGCGGCCAATGCCATGGGACATTGCGTTTTGGCGACCTCTCGAAGGTGTGCGACGTGAGTTTCAACATTGTGTCGGGGATCGGCGGCATGGGTGTGACGAACCAACAAACGATGCCCGGCGTCCTATGCACCGACTGCCACATGTACAGCACTGACGTGGACGGCAGCAACTCCAAGAATTTCCATGGCCACAGTTGGGCCATCACGGTCCAGGATCCGGACGGGACGAGCACAACCTCGTGCACGCACTGCCACGGAGCGATTGATACCCTCACCGCCAACGCCATCATCGACACCTGGAAATCAGAGTTCCAATCGCTCGATGCGACCGCGAGCGCCAACGTGGCCCAGGCCGCCGCAGCGTTGCAGGGCGCCCAGAACACCAATTGGTTCGCCTCGCTCCAGGAGGCGCAGTACAACCTGGCCCTCGCCGAGGCCGACGGCAGCGGCGGCTTCCACAACCACAAATATGCGATGGCCCTGTTAAACGATGCCAACACCAAGGTATTGGCACTGCCGATTTTAACGGCCGCAGTGCAGGGCACGAATGTGGTGATTTCCTGGACCGCCGCCGGTCTGCTCCAATCCGCAGGCTCGCTCGCCGGCCCTTGGCAGGATATGACCAACGCCACCAGCCCGTTGACGCTGCATCCGGCCACGCAAATACAGCAGCAGTTTTATCGGCTCCGGCCATGAGGGCCGTCTCGCAGCCGACTGTGTTCCGCATGGTGCCAAAGTCTCCTTACGTGCCGCCAGTTAAACGTAGCGAATTTCCAACACCAACCACCCTGCCCGCCCGGTCCATGCCCGCGAAGCATTCCTGAGTTGGTTCTCGGCGCACAACCGTCGACCGTTGTATCCGCGAAGTTCGGCGCTTGGCGGAACCAACTCGCGAAGGTGCTCAAGAACCGCGCGTTAGCACATAGCCCGAGAATGTCGGAACAATTCCAGGAGCTTGCCCGCGGCTACACGGTTCAACCACCAACCGAGTCCATTGAAGTTGCGCCTCTCAAATAGGAACGAGGGGAATAGGGTGGTCCTTCCGGCCCGGACGCGGTCGGATACGGGGTAGCGCCACTGCGGGCCGGAGCAGTAACGGACCTTCGGTCGCGGCCTGCGGTGCAGCACCTCGGTCCCGTTTCCGGCCGCGACTGGAGACTCTCGCGGGCGCTTGTCATATCGAGGGCGAGTGTCGGCACCGGGTGGGTGGACATCGCCGGCAACGTCCACCCGCGAAGCCCACCCGGTTTTGCCCCGCCAACGTTTGCCTTCCAGCGTCCTGGTGGACTTCGGGACATTGGAACGGGCACGGACGGGGATGAGCACGCGGGAGACACTGCGGACCGGCGGCCACCGAGAGCAACGCGCGCGATTA
>JAGWYX010000543.1 GCA_018969165.1 Verrucomicrobiota bacterium | reverse complement strand
CGAGGAAGCGGCCATTCGCAGGTTGGCCGAGATGATTTTCGCCCGTGTGGACTGGAACTGGATGGCCAATGGGGACGCATCCCTGACGATGGGTTGGGCACCGGAGTCGGGTTTTCTGGCCAGTCGGTGGGTTGGGTACAACGAAGGAATGATCCTCTACCTGCTCGGCCTGGGAGCCCGGACGAATCCGCTGCCGGCGGCGGCGTGGGGCGCCTGGACTAAAGGCTACCAATGGCAAACCAATTATGGTTACAGTTACGTTGGTTTTGAACCGTTGTTCGGACACCAGTATTCGCATTGCTGGATTGACTTTCGTGGCCTCGCGGACCAGTACATGCGCGGCAAAGGGATCACCTATTTCGAGAACTCGCGTCGTGCCACCCTGGCCCAGCGTGGCTATGCCGTCGTCGATGCACCGCCGCGCTACGGTTACGGCTCAAACGTCTGGGGGCTTACCGCCTGCGATGGTCCTGGCAGAAACGGGTTCTTCGGATATGCCGCGCGCGGCGCGCCTCCTCCGATGAACGATGACGGCACGATCGCGCCAACCGCCGCGGGTGGGTCGCTGCCCTTCGCGCCCGAGATTTGCCTTCCGGCGTTACGTCATCTCTACGAGCGTTACCGGACGAACCTCTGGTGCGCTTATGGCTTTCGTGACGCGTTCAACCTCCAGGCCGGCTGGTGGGACCCCGATGTGCTCGGGATCGACCAGGGGCCGATCGCCGTCATGGTGGAGAACTATCGCAACCAGCGCGTCTGGCGTCGCTTCATGGCCAACCCCGAAATCCAGCGTGGCCTGCGCGCGGCCGGTTTTCGGCCGCTATCGGGAGCGCGGCCCTGATGAAAAAAAGAGGCCGGGAACGACCCGGCCTCTGGCGCTTTAAAGGCTGGCTACCGCCGTCACTGTTGGATGCGGAAGTAGAGTGACTTGCTGCCGCCGATCGGCACGGTGGCCGGGCTGGAGGCGCCGCTGACGGCGGACCAACTGCCAGACGGACTGGCGGCTTGCTGCAGGGTGCCTGCCCCGCTCCAGGTGATGATCAGGTTGCTGCCCGACACCTGTATCTTCGAGAATTGCGGACCCGCTGGTGCGCTGGGCACGAACAGGAGGTAGTCGTAGTCGCCGCTGTTGCCTTGGAACTGGACGGTCTCGGTCCCGCCGAGTTGGACGACGATCGGCACGCCATTGGTATTGGTCATTGGCACGAGGTTATTGAGGCCCCAAGTGCCGGTCGAAGGCGCGTCGCAACTGCCGAGGACCTGCACGGTCTGGTTGGTCGTGCCCACCCCACTGGTAACCAAGCCGATGCTGCCCAGCAACCGATGCGCGGTGCCCGCCGGGTCGCCGTGCGAGAGGGCAACCCATACCTGATAGGTGTTGGCCGGGAAGGTGCGCGTATAATTAAACCAGTCCGCGGAGTCGATCCACCCGACCTTGAAGTTGACCGTGTTGGTCCAACTGCCCCGATAGACGTCGCCCGTGGCATCCGTATCAACGTTTTGGATGCCGGCTCCGCTGGAGTTGGTCATGTTCAGGTCGCCGCCCCAACGGTAGGCCTGGCTGTCGAGTCCGTCGTTATTGTAGTAATCAACTCCGAACTTGGCACTCAGACCTTGGTAGGCCCCGCCCAAATAAGGCATGGTGCTCGCGATGTTGGTGCTCTGTCCGCCACCGAAATCGAAGTCTTCCGCTTCGATCAGGAACTGGTTGGGCGTAGCCCGGGGATCGACTATGAAAGTCGCCGTGTAGGTGGTCGTCTTGGGAGGCGTCCCGTTATCCGCGAAGGTCAAGGTGTAGCCATTGGTGCCGAGGGCGAGCAATTGCGGGGGCTGGTAATGGATGCTGACGGTGCTACCGTTGCCGCCCATGCCGGCGTTTACAGTAATGATGATGCTGGACGTGACATCCTGACCGTTGACCGAGAGTTTGACGGTGTTAGTGGCCACCGAGGTGCTCAGGTTGGCAACGACAACGTCGATCGGCGTATTCCGCGGCTCGCCGTGCACGCTGGCGACCGGTGAGGCGGACATGACCTTGGCGGGCGCCACCGTTGGCGCCAGCACGAACCAGTCGAAGTCGCCGCTATCGGCGTTGAACCGCAGGGTATTAGTTCCGCCGAGCTTGATGACCGCGTCCGAGCCATCCGAGGACTGCATCTTCACCAGTGTATTGACGCCCCAACCCCCAGAGGCGGGCCCGTCAAAGCTTCCCAGGGTGACGAGGCTCTGGTTCTTGGTGCCCCAGCCGCTGGTGACCAACTGGAGGGAGCCACGTTCGTCGTGCAGCGTGCCGGCCGCATCGCCGTGCGACATCGCGGCAAAGACGTTATAGACATTGGGCGGGATCGTGCGGGTGTAATTGCCCCAGTCACCCGAGTTGATCCACCCGATCCGCCAATCGTCGGTCATGACAAAGCCGCCTGGCCGCAGGGTGCCGTATCGGTTATTGGCATTGTCAGTCGTATCGACGCTCTGGTAGTGGTTGCCGCTGCTATCGGTGAGGTCCAAGTCGCCACCGGAACGATAGGCTTCATCCTCATTCAATGAGCTGGTCGCGTTGTTCAGGCCGTGATCGTCATTATGATAGTCAATGTCGAATTTGGTGGTGTCGGTTCCTGAAGTTTGGTAGGCGCCGCCGCCGTAGGGCATGATGCTGGCCACCGGCAGGGTCTGACCGCCGCCAAAGTCCCAGTCTTCGGACTCGATCCAGAACGAATTGGTGGGCAGATCATTCGGGGTCTGTAGCCGGACGACGAAGCTGAAGGTGTTGGTCCAGGTCGTGGGCGGGGTGGTGCTTTCCTGGTAAACCAGGGTGCCGGCATGGCTGGAGTTAAAGGCGAATGGTTGGGCTGGGATGTAAGTGACGGTCGTTAAGCCGGCATTCTTGCTGATCGTCGGCGTCACGGCGTTTCCGTCGATCGTCATGGCGATCGAGTTCTGCTGAATCGAGGTCAGGTCATCCTGTAGCATTGCCACGACGTGATTGGTCGGCTCACAACCGGCGAAACCATTCGCCGGCGAGATCGACTCGAAGTGTCCGCGGGCATGTCCGCTGCTGTATGCAATCAACGCGCTGCTGTCGGTGCGGTCATTCACCAGGTGATAAGCGCCGGTTTGCAGATCCTTCGTCCACCATTCCAGGTTGCCACCGCCGGTGCCCTGCCAGTAGCTCAGCCGGAACGGATAAATGCCATCCTGAGTGACGACGAAATCAAACGTGGTATCCGACGAGCCGCGTCCGGTCGCGAAATCGCCGAGCCGCAAGCCGGCGACATCCGCTTCGCCGGGGGCCACCGAGACCGCGAAGCCGTCGTCGCTGTTGACACCCATCCGGTAATAACCGCGCTTGAGGCTCAGATAGGTGGTGATCTCGCAAGCGAAATCCTCGGTGGTGGGCTGGGTCACGTTGGAACTGGGAATGCCGGGAAAGAAGACGTTCGGGTAATTGTTGCCGCTGTTGAAGTGGTCCGGCTGGGGCGGGTTGGCATTGATGTCACCGCCGTTGATTTCGAAGTTGATGTAGTTGGTGACATAGAACACGCCGTTGGTCGCGCCAGTCAGGATGGCCGTGTTCGGATAAGGCAACCCAGTGCTGGGATCCAGGAATCCGCCCACCAATTGCTCTTCCGCATTGGGGATCGAGTTCATGTCGCCGGGCCCGCGCTGGGCGTCCATCGCGAAGGTGCGTACCACGAAGCCGGAGCTGGTCGTATCGGCTTGGGTGGTGGCATAATCGGCGGGAATGGTCCCATAGACGGGCACGGTGAAGGTGCTCGTATTGGTGTAGGAGTTGCCCGAGGTATCCTTGAGGGCGACC
>JAGWYX010000542.1 GCA_018969165.1 Verrucomicrobiota bacterium | reverse complement strand
CCATTGTCTGGCGGACTGGCTTTGATTCCGATCAAGTCCGGACGCTGGGTTAGCAGCCCGTTAAAGAACTGTGGATGGCACCGTCCACAGTTTCTTAACGGGCGGTTAAAGCTTGGACGCACCCAAAGGCAGGATTGTGGAATATTTTTTCGCCGCTCAGAAATTGAAGAGCATCTGGACATAGACCCAGTTCGCATCCGTCGCGCCGCCCAGTCCGGCCAGCGAACTCTTCACATAGTCGCCGACGAAGAAATGACCGAAACCCAGTTGAGCCGAGGCATAGGACTTGACGGCATAGGTGGCGACCAGATCGAGTTCGGACCCGACATAACTTCCATAATTGGGGTTGATCCCGTAGCCGCCCGCCGGGGTCGGGCCCAGGCCGCCGCGGCGGAGCCCGGCGACGGTGTAAAACGAATCGTGGGTGTTGGCCAGCCAGAAGGAGTGGTAGTCACCGGTGACGGTGAGTTGGTGCAGCGGCTTGATCGAGGTCATGAACCGCAGGTCGTGGATATTCTGCCACGAGAAGAAGTCCATGTAGCCGTAAAACTTGTGGTTGGTGGGGAAGAGGTTGTCGAAGGTCTGGTGTTTGGCGTCGGTGGGATTGCTGTCGCCGCTGGCGTAGTCGTATTCGAGACCGACCCGGGGCGAGGCGAAGGCTTCTTTCCAGGTGTAGCCGATTTGGGCGTACGCGGCCATGGCTTCCTGGGCGAGGTTCTTGCCAGCCACCGAAGCGGGGGCGCCGGGCGTGGTCTCCTTGTAGTGGCCGAACTGGCCCGCCATCTCCGCGCTGTAATCCCAAGGACCGAATTGGTCGGGCAAGGATTGGATGCGGAAGCCGACGGTGTAGATGTCCCGGGGCGAGGCGCCGGTCGCGTAGGCGGGCAAGCCGGGGCCGATGGTATTTGGCGAGCCCAGGCCGACGTTCCGGGACAGGACGTAGAACTGGGTTTCCTGCCGGGGTACCAGTGTGCGCGTCGAGGCATAGAGGCCCGAGAACCAATCGTAGTCATTGGGCAGGTTGAAATGGCCGTCCAGCGGCAGGACCACGCGGCTGGCGAAGGCGTCCACCCAGAAGTTCTGGGTCTCATAGCGGAGCTTGGCGGCGTCGAAGGTTCGCGGCACGTTGTTCCAGTCGGCGTTGCCGATCAGCCGCTCGTCGCCGTAGATCATCTCCTGTCGGCCGACTTTGGCCGTTAGGGGAAATGCTTGCGGATCGCCCAGGACCACGTAGCCCTGCTGGAGGTCGAAGGTATCGACATCGGGGCTGGGCCGGCGATCGTCGTTGACGGCGGCGCTCTCGCGCGCTTCGGCATAGGCGGTGAGCCAGGTGGCCGGGGTGTAACCCAGGTGCAGCCGCTGGCGGTAGAGCAAGTAGGAATTATTGGGATCCCCGCCGACCTGGCGGAAGTCCACCGCCCCGCCGCCATTGGCGGGGGCGTGCGACCAACCAGGCGCGGCGAAGTCCTCCTTGTTCTCGTAACGCAGGCGGGTCTGGCCGCCGACGTTCCAGGCGCTGGCGGCCGACCATTGCTGGCGCAACCAGTCGTTGAGCAGGCCGGCGGTGTTGGTCGAGTTGGGGGCGGTGGCGGGGCTGGCGACGGTGGCGACGGCGGGAGACGGTTCCTCGCCGTGGACCAGGCCGCATAGCAGCCAGGCCATTGCCGCGGCATGCATTAGTCCACGTTTATTCATCGTTGCTAAAAATGACTTGGAGTGAATTTAGATCGTGCCGTCGGGTGAAGGCCAGAAAGGATTCACGGGCCGTCCGGTGGCGCAGGTAGCCCGTGAGCATCCGTTCGAGGGTCGGCTTGAGTTGGTCGAACGAAATGCCGGTGAACACCTGGCGGCCGACCGACTGGTGGTCGCCGAAGCCGCCGCCGACGAACACGTGGTAGCCCTCCTTGGTTTCCCCGGCGACCTTGACCTTGGTGCCCAGCAGGCCGATGTCGCCGATGTAATGCTGGGCGCAGGAATTCGGACAGCCGGTCAGGTGGAGGTTCAGCGGTTGGTCGAGTTCGAGTTTTTTCTCGAGGTAGGCTGCCAGTTGCAGGGCGTGGCCTTTGGTGTCCGTCGCGGCGTATTTGCAGTAGGCCTTGCCGGTGCAGGCGACGAGTCCGCCGCGCAGCGGGGTGGCTTGCCAATGGAATCCCATCTTCAGCAGCGCGCGTTTGAGGGTCTCGACGTAGGCCTCGGGCACGTTCGGGATGATGAGGTTCTGCCACACGGTCAAGCGCAAGTCGCCCGAGCCGTAATGTTCGGCCAATTCGGCCAACCGCAGCATCTGCCGGGTCAACATCCGGCCGACCGGGACGGCGACGCCGACGTAGGAGAAACCGGTTTGCTTCTGGGGATGCACCCCGAGATGGGCATGCCCTCGGCTGGTGGCGCTGCTGGCATTGGCCTGGGCGGCAGCCGGACCCTCGGCCGCCCGCGGAGCGCGGGGCAATGGGTGGCCGAATTCCTTCTCGACCTCGGCAAGGAATTTTTCCAGACCCCAGCGTTCGAGCAAATACTTGAGCCGCGCCTTCCTGCGGTCCGTGCGATCGCCGTGACGGATGAAGACGCGCATGACGGCGACGGCCACTTTCAGGACGTCTTCGGGCGTCACCCGCAAGCCGGCATCGGCGGCAAAGGTCTGATGCCCGGTGACGCCGCCGAGTTTGACGCGGAAGCACACCCCGTGCGGCGGGGGACTGCCCGACGCCAGGTCCGATTGCACCGCCTGAAAGCCGAGGTCGTTGGTGTCGTCCAGGACGCTGACGGCGCCGCCGCCGTCGAACGCGACGTTGAATTTGCGGGGCAGGTTGTAGAACTCACGATGGTTGAGAATGAACTGGGCCAGTTGTTGCACCATCGGTGTCACGTCGATCAGCTCGGCGGGATCGATGCCGGCGGTCGGGCTGGCCGTCAGGTTGCGAACGTTGTCGGCGCCCGCCCCGCGGGTGTGCAGGCCGACGGATTGAATCCGGCGCAGGACCTCAGGCGCGTCCTTGGGCTTGATCACGCGCACTTGGAGGTTGGCGCGGGTCGTGATGTCGGCGAATCCGCCGGCCAGCTCTTTGGCGACGTGGGCCACCTCCCGCAACTGGTAGCTCTTCAACTGGCCGCCCGGAATTCGCAGCCGCGCCATGAAACCGTCCGCGGTCGGGGCGAGATGGAACAGTCCATGCCATTTGAACCGGAAATTATTCTCGCGTTCCGGGGCCTTGTTGGCCTCGGCGTGCTCGAGCAACAGCGCGTAGGCATCCAGCGGATGCAGCTCCTTCTTGATGCGTTCCTCGAAGATGAGCTTTTCCGGCGGCGGCTCCGGTGGCGGGGGCCAAGCGGGCGCAAGGGCGACGTCGCGGAAGCCCAGGCCGCGGGAACGCACGCCGGCGAAGAATCCTTCGAGGTAATGGCGTTGCTCCGGCGTGAAGGCCCCGGGGCTGGGCTCAGTGGCGATTGGTGGATCGACAAGCGTTTCCATGATCTCAGTCTGTTGGCGACGGGCACGACTGGCCCGGCGGTCGCGCGTGCATGGGCAGGAGCCGTGCCAAGCGTCCGGTTGGCCCGTGGAATGCTGGGGATTCTTTCAATGCGAAACATGAACCGCATTCATGGATGAGCCTTCCACTTGACAGCCGGCAACTTCGCGCGTTCGCAACTCTCGCGCGCACAGGCAGCTTCACCCGGGCGGCACGCGAGCTTTACCTCTCGCAATCGGCCGTCAGCCATTACTTGAAGGCGCTGGAGCAGGACGTGGGCTGTCTCCTTTTTGACAGGGTGGGCAAAAAGGTTTTACTGACCCAGGCCGGCGAGCAGCTTCTCCTGCATGC
>JAGWYX010000541.1 GCA_018969165.1 Verrucomicrobiota bacterium | reverse complement strand
CCTGTGAATTTCGGCGAACTGGTCAAAGACTTGCGGATTGCGAAGCAGCTCGCCTCAAGCAGTTCATCGAGGATCTGCGCGCGGTCCATAGTCCCGACGTTCGCACGAAACGGTGAACGACAAGACGGATGTCTGGTCAGAAGTTGAAAGTTTCCGGCAGCGGTTTCCTGCTGAGCTCGATACGCTGCCAGTCGATGTGCTGACCGTTATCGAGATCCGGCTGCGGCTCGACGTCACCCCGTTCCCGCACCTGTTCCGCAAGTACTCAGTGGACGTGGCGGTGTTGCCGAAATCCGCCGAACCCACCGGAACCCACCGAATCTGAAACAAAGTGGACTGCCCAGTGGACTGCGCCGACCAACTGCTCAGAAATCATATCGCCGGCACTTTCAGACCCCACAGTCACTGGACTTCACTGGACTGCGGCGACCGCGGCTGATTCAACGTCGCGTTTCAGCGGCAGGCCGCGCCGCTCCACGCCGACACTTTTCCCAATGAAGCGCCCACCCGATGAATGGCTTCTCAGCGTCGTCCGCCCTAAGCTCGCGTTCCGACCTCTATCACTTCAGCCTGCGATAGAACTCTCTGGGCGTCACGATCTCCACCCCAAAGGGCTTGTGCAGGGCCAGCAAATCCTTGTCTTTCGTCACGACAAATTCGGCGCGGTTGGCCAAGCCGCAGGCCAGGAACGGATCGTCTTTCACGTCCCGACTGCGCCGCTTCCCCAGAGGGGAAGGTTCCACCAGTCGCGCAACACTCTCGATCCAGTCCAGGAATGGGACGGGGTCCGTGTCTGGACAGTGCCGGCGTCCGATCCGGGACGCGACGGTGCGATACTCTTTCAGGATCTCCTCCGTGACCACCAGGCGGCATTGGCGCCGAGCCAGGAGCACAAAGCAGCGGCGATCTTCGCTCTCGGGCCAGAACGCCGCCGAGACCACGACGTTCGTATCCACGACCACCGTCACGCTTTCCGCCTCCGCCGCTCCGCCCGGTATTTTTTGATCTCAGCTTGGATCTCGGCTTCCTCCGCAGCAGTAATGGGCCGTGTCCGTCGTCCCGTGTCGAGCACCTTGAACACCGCGGCCAGTTCAGCCTCGGTCGGCTCCGGCACTGGCGTCACGTAAAAGCCCTCGCCGACCTCCGTGATCCGCAGGGAGGTCCCTGGCCCGATGCGTTTGCGCTCGCACATGATCTTCGGCAGCACCACCTGGCGTTTGGTGGTTACGGTAATGGTCGTTGTCACACCTGTAAGATTATCCTACGGCCTGCGCTGGTCAAGCTTGCGTCACGGCAAGCTTTCTTCATCAGCTCCCACCTCGAGTTTCATCGCCTTCTCCACGTCCTCCGCGTTCTCGGCAGTGAACCCGACAAATTGCCCCCGCGGCGCTTTGACTGCGCCGGTTGCGCCCGTGCACCCGCGCACCGGTCCAGACAAATCGCCGACCCGGGATGCTCGGCGCGCAGTCATTGCCGGCTCTTTGTCGCGCCAGGTCACTCCGCGCAACGCTCCGTGACCCTTGCGCTCGAAGACCTTGGTGAGGGTCGCCGGCTGCCGGCTCTCATCGGTACGCCTAGTCACTCTCCGGATGCTCTTCATCGAAGACCACGGCTTTCAACAGCGGCGGAAGGCGGTGATGGACGACGATGAATTGTTTGCGCTGTCACAATCCAGGTTCGCCCGACTGCTCGGGATCAGCATGCGCACGTTGCACCATTGGGAGCAGGGCACGCGCACGCCGACGGGTGCTGCGCGGGTGCTATTGCGCCTGTTAGTGGCCGGTTTATCGTGATCGCGTTGGGAGGGCAGCGAGTTGGGGTTTAGTCCTTGGTCTGGTCCTTCAGTTCCCCACGCGCACCGTGTAGAAACGCTGGGTCACAGCACTCGTGACGGGGTCGGTCCAGGACGCGCGGTTCCCGGTCGCGGTGATCGCCGGGCTCAAGTCCGTCCAGGTCGCGTCCAGCAGGCTGTGTTTGCAGGCGATGCGGTAAAGGGCGCCGGGCGTGCTGGTCCAACCGATCGTCACCCCGGCCGCGGTGGCGGTCACCGACGCGACGCACACCGGCTGGCTGGTGACCGGGGTCGCCACGACGCTGGTTTGGGCCATGAAGTTGGAGACCGGCGCCGGCGCACTTGAAGCGGAGGCGGTCAGCGTCGGGTTGGATTGGCCGGCGTAGTCCCACGTGGCGCGGCCGTTGTAGGTGGAGAAGGCCAGGCCGTTCAGGGTGCTGCCCTCGAGGCCGACCGCGTTGGCGGGCACGTCCAGTCGGACCCACTGCCCGGCCGCGGGCAATGGTCCGGCGTCGTATCGGCTGGTGGTGCCGGTGGTGCCGTAGTCGATGTTGTTGGCGCCCCAGTAGGCGCGGTGATCCCACGTGCCGTCATGCCACTGGAGCATGACTTCGCTGGGGGGATTGACCGGGTCCAGATAGACATAGGCGAACAGGACGTTACCGGTGCTGACCATCAAGGTCGCCGAGGCGTTGCTGAAGTAATGTTCATGGAGGCCGGCGCCGAGACTGGATTGGCTGGCCAAGCTCAGGGAAAAGGGCGCGGGATTATTGCTGACCCAATTCCATGAGTCGCCGCCGTCGGCGCCCGGAACCGCCCCGGCCGGCAGGGCGTCATCCACCCACACCATCAGCGGGCTGTCGGCCAGGAAGCCGGCTGTGGCGAAAACACGGCGGCCGTCGGGCCATTGGGCCTCGGCTTCGACCCATTGCGGACCGTTGTTGGTCGGGGCGAACGTGAACGTCGGGCCGTAGGCCGGCTGCTGGTCGCGCGCCTCCCAGACGACGCGGGCCTGGGTGACATCCAGGCCGGGCAGGGAGAGGGTCGCGGTGAGTGGCGCGCCGACGGGGACGGTATTGGTCGGGACAAGGATCGAGGCGGTCACGGCGCTCCAGGGCTGGGTTGACGGAGGGGTTTGCGCCGCCCAGTAAGCCAGGCTGCCCAGGCTGCGCGCCTGGTTCAACCCCACAAACTCGGTCGTCACGTTGTAACTGTCGCCCCAGCGATCGTAGAAGGGCGCGTGTTCGCTCGAGCTGTCGTCCTGCGGAAAGCAGAGTTCATTCAACTCGGGGCCGTAGAAGTAAAGCGTGTTGGCAAAGCCCCACTGGATGTTGCCCAGAGGGATTCCCGAAGGTGGCAGGACGCGCCGGGCGTTCTGGGCATACTGGTCCACGATCTCGCGCTGGCGCTTCAGGCCCAGGCCGGTGACGTAGGTCACGTTCACCGGGTTGCAACCGCCCTCGTAATTCAGGTTCCGGATGACTGCATCCTGGTACGCCGGCTGCGGGTCCAACTGGTAGGCGACCGTCAGATCAAACGCCTGGTCGCTGGAGAAATACCAGCCCGCGCTCAGCACCGCCTTGGTCTCGGTTGGGAAACTGGTGCCGTAGGCGTTGGCCTGGGACCACGCCAAGGCGTCGTCGGCCGCCGCTTTGATCTCCGCCTGGCACTTGGCCAGGAAGGTTGAATCTAGCTGATTGGCGGACAGTCGGCCGGTTTTGACCGCGAAGGCATAGCTGCGAATGGCATTGCCGTAACAGCCCGCCATGTGCCACCAGCCCCAACGCCACGTCGCCGGACTCGATGGATCGAACCAGGACAACAAGGTCTGCTGATAGCTCGAGTCGCCGGTGGCCAGGTAGAGCTCGCACGCCGCCCAAGCCAGCTCGTCATCGTGCGTGAACAAATCGCCGTAATGGGTGATCTTCTGATACGCCCCCGCCTTGCCATACCGCGCGATCGCATGGGTCAGAAACTGCCAGCCCAACTGCGCCTTGGCCAGATACGCCGCCGCCGCCCCCGGATACGTCCGCTTGAATA
>JAGWYX010000540.1 GCA_018969165.1 Verrucomicrobiota bacterium | reverse complement strand
GTCTGGCGCAAGGTGCGGAACCTACAAGACCGGAAATTTGTCAAATTCGTCGACGGCTGCCTGGCCGAGTCTCACACCGTCCCCGAGCCGGCGGCACATCCATAATTAAAGCACGGATCCGTCAAGGGTAGGGTGTGGAGAGTCGACTAATCTTGGAGTGAAAGGGACCGGAACCGTGCGAGGCATTGCCTCGGGATGAACATAAAAACCGCCGTGTATGAACGGCGGTGAATGTCCTCTTCGGCCCTGTTCGCCGGCCTATCGGGCGATGTACAGTTGCAGGTCCTGCTTGGTGACCCACACTTCGTCCTGCCGGAGGTTGATCCGAAATCGGTCAGCGTGCTCGGCAACTACCGCGTCCGCTGCGCGCTCGTTGGCCGGCTCGACGAGGACGAGGATGACGGTCGTCGGTTCGCTGCCCTACGCAGCAGTCTCGCCGACGGCCTCGAAGGGCTTCAAATACGAGAAGCCGCCCACGGATTTCCTCAAGCTGGCGTAGAGGTCAATCAGGCTGTCGGCGACGGTCTCAGGCGATACCTCGGCGCGGGTGCGGTCGGACCGGCCGACCAGAAACGCGTACAGGGTGCGTTCTTCCCATCGGGGTGATTGGAGCATACTCCGGCCTCCTTTAGGTTACCACCTCGAAGGGAATCTTGTCCTTCTTCAATAGTTCCAACTGCTCCGGCGCGGACACCCCGAAGATGAAATCTCCCGAAATGTCGACGCCGCGTCCTGACCGGTACAGCACCCTGAAGCCCCGTCTCGCCGTTTCCCGATCGGGAAACCGGACCTTCTTCCACGGCCGGCCGAATAAGGCCACGAGGGCCGGAAGGCCCAACGGTATGGCAGCCAGCGGCGCAGGTTTCGTTTTCCTGGCCGCAGGCGGTTTTGCTTTTGCTGTCGATGTGCTCATTTCTGCTCCTGTTCCGCCAGGAGGCGCCACGCCGCTGATGCCGGCGCGGCTCGGCCTCGCTGGCATCGTTGTTGTGGTTTTCTGCGCCAACAGGCAGGATCATGCCGACTTCGGCGAATCCGAGTCCTGTAAACGCGTTGAATTCTCAAGTGCTTGCTGATACCAGGAAAGCACAGATCGCCCGAAAACACAAGGGAGGACGCACGAAGCGCGGGTGTGGCGACGGGACGACCGAGCGAGGCCCGTTCGCTTGAGGCGGGCAGATTCCAATCTGTTTCCGCAATGAACAATTTCAAGTTGCCCGGCGTGACCGCGCGAGGCAACCGCTGAGATCAGACCGTGCAGGGCCAAGCGTGGTTTTGGACGCCACAGAGTCTTGTCCCCGGTCGCTTGCGACGCGTCGCTGAATTTGGACTCCGGCGACTTGTCCGAGGAGTGACTCAACTCGACCCTGCAGCTTCCCCGACGTTTGTAGTGGGTAAAAGCTTCAAGCTATAAGCAGTTCTCTTGCAACGCTATGAGGTTTCATCCTATTCAGCCTCCGTGCAGGGCGGTCGTGCCTTCGGCTGCGATACCCCAAGACCGCCGAGGGCCAAGGGGGACTCACAACCGCATGAATAAAGGCGCATCCTGCGGTCGCGTTTTCGCGTTTTGTGGGCCTTCGCGGGCCGATCCGCTGCCTGTCCAATGCTTTTCCGGGCGGCACGAACGTCGGCGGGGTCGTTGGTGAGTCCGATCTTTGACCAATTATTACCCATTACAAACGTCGAGGAACCACCCTGCACGTTCAGCCTCAGGAATTTTTGCCACTGACGTCAGCAAGAATTGTTCGCGGATTATTCCTGGTTGTTCACACGCGCTCACCGGCTATTTGCACCGGCACCGAGGAGGCGCCGGGAGCTGGCAAACCCGGCTGAGGCACTGGGCCTGTTTGTTGCCGCGCGGCGAAACCTCTTTGACGCCCAAATCTACGAGCGCGTTGGTGCCTTCGAGGACGGCAAAGCCGAACCCCTTCGTGCGCGAATCAATCGCAAGAATCCTAATTTCGTCCGGTCGGTTCATGGCAGGTCGGTTATGAGGAGAATCTTTCTCAAGCTATCGAGCCGCCGCGCCTTGCCGCGGGCTGCGGTGGGGCCGCGAGTGCCGCGGCCAATTCCTCGGTGCGGTGATGAACCGCGCGCTTCGCCTCTTGGAACTGGCCGGCGAACAGATCGCGAACGGGGACGTGATAGACCGCTTCGAGCGCTAGCGCCGTCCGTAGCGACGGCTACCGCCGGAACCGTTCCAGCCTCGACACCGCGGTGCCGCTGTGGTCGCCGAGCAAAATCGCGACATCATCCTGCGAGAAACCGGCCCGTTTCCGATACGTGCGCAAATAATTCGGCAAACGTTGGTTGTGAAATGGCGTAGGTATGAGGTGAGGAGAAATCAAAAATTAGATCCGGCATCCTCACACTACCGGGCGGGAAAATGTCCGCACGGAGGAAAACCTTGCCGTTGGAGGCAAGGTTTTGAAAGAAGGCGCTGCGCCGTCCAGGCCCGGCACCACTCGAATATTATGCCACAGTTTCCTGTTGATCCGAAGACCTCATCCATTACTATCCCACCATGGAATCAGCAGAATCACAGGGAGCGACAAGAATTTCGCTTGGGGGTTCCTTGCGTCCACCTCAGACCGACGTCAATGCGTCTGCTAGCGTGGCCGAATTCCTCGAAGGCACTGAATTGGCGGACGGTTGGAGGGTTGTCTCAAGAGTGCAACGTAATCCCACGGCAACCGGTGGGAATTTCTCAATTGGGTATATCGTGGAACGGAGCGTGGGACGAGCGATCACGCGCGCCTTTTTGAAGGTCCTGAATCTGCGAACTGCGCTGTCTGCCGCAGATCCATTAAGGGAGATTGAGCGCCTCACGACCGCGTTTAACTTTGAAAGGGATACCTTGACCTTCTGCAAGAACGAGCGCCTCCGGCGAGTGGCGACGATAATCGAGGACGGTCAATACACGCCTCCCAATAGCCAAATACCCATCTTTTACATCATAGTTGAGCTTGCAGACGGCGACATTCGAGAGCAGTTGGCCCAGGTCAACAGGCTGAACATGGCTTGGACGTTTCGGACACTACACCATATCACGACGGCCCTGCAACAACTCCACACTCACGGAATTGCTCACCAAGATTTGAAACCATCGAACGTACTGATCTTCGGCGTTGTTGGTGCGAAGGTCAGCGATCTCGGTTGCGCGGACTCCCGTGGCAAAACAAGCCCACGCGGCCATCTGACTGTGGCTGGCGACTTTAGCTATGCCCCACCGGAGTTGCTCTACAACGAGGTTTCGCAGGACTGGTGCATCAGGCGGCAGGGTTGTGACCTTTATTTGCTGGGGAGCTTGGTAGTTTTTTTCTTCACCGGTGGATGCTCGCTGACTGCTTCCATTCTCAGCCATCTACACGGAGACCACCGGCCTGGGCGTTGGCCGCACGACTACCGGTCAGTCCTTCCGTACGTCCGAGATGCGTTTGAAGGTGCTCTCGAAACGATCGCGCTAAGCATTCCGCCGGAAGTTCGGTCCCATGTTATAACGACCATTCGCTGTCTTTGCGACCCAGACCCGCGGCTTCGTGGCGACCAAATTGGTGGTCACGGCAGCCAGTTCAACCTCGAACGGATCATCTCGCGATTTGATGTGTTAGCCACAAGAGCGCAGCATGGCCTGTTGGCTCAATGAGCCATGGCGACGAACACTGAAAACATCCGGCGGCGAGTAGTTCCGCGTTGGAGACCCTTCCGCGAGGCGCTGGCCTCGGGCGAGCTCTCGGCTTCCACGGTGGCTAAGGCACCTGCGATCGAAGGCAAGGAGTTTTTAGAGGAGAAACAGACTGCTTGGGAAAGCAACCACACGCTACCGTTCGCTGTCGATTTCGTCAGCGCGG
>JAGWYX010000539.1 GCA_018969165.1 Verrucomicrobiota bacterium | reverse complement strand
CGTCCGGGGCGCGCCAGGAGCACGGCCAGCGCGTCGCTGCGCACCCGGGGCGTCAGTTGGCTCCAGCGTGAGACCAACGCGGTCGCGCTTGCGGTCCCGGAAAATCGGCCCAGGGTCGTTACCGCGGCCAGTTGCACCGGCTCCGGTTGGCCCGGCGCCAGCAACGACAGGAGCGTCGGGCCGACGCGCCCGAAGCTGGTCCCACCCAGCAGGCCCGTGGCTTCGACGCGCAACTCGTCAGCCGCGTGATGGTCCTGGGCGACGGCCAGCGCGCGGGTGAAAATGGGCGCCAACCTCCCATGCGTGTCCGCGGCCGCCAGGGAACTGTGCGCGCGCTGCAAGCCGTCACCCAACGCCAGCACCAGCGCGAACTCGAGGTCCGGCTGACTCAGCCGGGTGACATAATCCAGCACGGTATTGACGGCCTCGGGTTGTTTTTGCGTGGCTACCAGGCGGACGAGTTGTCGCAGAAACTCGCGGCCGCCCGCCGATTTGGCGAAGCGCTCGTCGGCAGCCAATCGACCGAACATCTCGCCGGCGCCTTGCGCTAGCGAGGAGAGCGCCGCGACTCGCACCCAGGCGTCGTCGGCGTCCCGGCGGACGATCCGCGCCAGGAGCGCCAGCCGGCCGGGCCGCCGCGTTTCGCCGAGCGTGAAGGCCAGTTGATAGCGGACCCGCGGTTGCGGATCGGCCGCGAGCTTGGAGAGCCTGGTCCAGAGCGGGTCGTCCACGGAGGCGCTTCGCAAGCAAGGTTCGGACAGGCGCACCGCATGCTCGCGCACCCAGGGATGCGGATCGTCGAGCGCGCGCACCAGGTCGCGCTGGTCCAGGGCGCGCAGGCCATCCAAGGCATACAACGCCTGCAGGCGCCCGAGCGCCGATGGTGAACTTCGCAGGAGCCATTTCAATTTGGGGACAGCCGTCGCGTCCTGGCGTTCGTAAATCAAACGCGCGGCGGTGTCGCGGGTCCAGCCGTTCGGGCTGGCGAGCGCTTTGACGAGTTGCGCCGTGGTCGCCCGGCCCCAGCGGGGAGGTTTGGGCTGACGGAATCCGTCCGGCACGATCCGGTAGATGCGTCCGCGCTCGCGGCCACTGCGCAGGTCCAGGTGTTGCTTGATCGATTCGGGCAAGGACCACGGGTGCTCGATGATCTCGCGGTACATATCGATGACGTAGAGGGTGCCATCGGGCGCATTGGCCAGTTGCACGGGGCGGAACCAGTTATCTGTCGAGGCCAGGAACTCGACCTTCTGTTCCTCGGGGGCGCGCTCGGCCTTCAGGCCGACGCCGTCGGGGGAGAGCTTCTTGCGGTGGACCAGGTTGCCGGAGCAGTCGGCCACGAAGGCATCGCCGCGGAACTGGGCGGGCCAGGCGTCCCCGCGGTAGATCGTGATGCCTGTGGCCGCGGTGAAATAGCCCGAGGCGCGGCCGCCGCCCTCGACCGGGCCGGTGACTTTGCCGGCAACGCGCCACTGGGTGCGAATGACGCGCCAGCGTTCCTCGGGGCTGATCCGGTACACCTCGGCGGCGGGACCATCGACGGCGATGCTCTCGAGCGCGGGCGGCAAGGCGAACCATGGATTCCGCGCGGCGTAGCGATCCTCGTACATCCCCAGGCGGATGTGATCGCTGTTGTTGCAGGTGAACTTGCGCCCGTCGTCGTCGAAGCTCATCCCATACTGGCCGCCGCCGGTCTCGGCCACCATTGCGAGGGTGCGCGGGTCGAAGGCGAAGTCCTGGCCGCGGAGAACCAGCGACTCCATCGACGGCACGGCTGGCGAGGTGATCCTGCCCCCTTCGCCGCTGGTCACGCCGTGCAGCCGGTTGTCCAGGCCCCAGGTGAACCCGTTAAAGAGTTCCTGCACGTTCAAGGGATCGCGGCCCTTGGCGAAACCGGTGAAGACCACCTTCCGCACATCCGCCACGCCGTCGCCGTTTGTGTCCTTGAAATAAAGGATGTCCGGGGTTGCCCCGACGAACACGCCGCCATTGTAGCAGGCGATCGCCGTCGGCCAGGGCAGGTGATCGGCGAACACGGTCCGTTTGTCGAACCGCCCATCGCCGTGCGTGTCTTCCAGCCTCACGATGCGCCCGAGCCTTTGATCGCGGTCTTCGGGGTAATCGCGCATCTCGACGACGAACAGGCGCCCGTCCTCATCAAAGGCCAGGGCGATGGGGCTGGCGACCAGCGGCTCGGCGGCAACCCGTTCGATGTGGAAGCCGGGTTTGACGCGGAAGGTTTGCAGCGCCTGGTCCGGCTCGGTCGGGGGAACCCGCGGCAGGGCGCTGGCGTCGATCTCCGGCTCGGCGCCGACCGCCGGCAGGACGCATTGGCCCGCCAGGCAGGCGCCCACCAGACAACAGCGGAGGTTCATGGCCTTTGACAACACCAAGAACGTGGAATGCAGGCGAGCCTTTTTTGAGCGCTTTTTCGGCGTGACGCTGGTGGGCCCGGTTCGCAATCGGCGAGGAGGATCCACTGGCGAATTCCGCGGCGGGCCGGGCTCCACCCTGGCTGGAGTCCGTCGGCAAAACGGTTGGAGCGGAGGCCGACCGCGCGTCGAGCTGCCGGGTCAACCGAGGATTCGGCGGCCGTCGTCGAGGAAGATGCCTTTGAAGTTCATTTCGAGGGCCTGCGGATTGCTGGCCTTGGCGAGGGCTTCCTTTTCGGAGATCTTGCGGTCTTTGACCAGTTGGAAGAGGGCCTGGTTGAAGCTGAGCATGCCGTCGTCCGCGCCGGTCTCGATGGCCGCGGGGAGTTTGTCGAGCCGGTTTTCCTCGATGAGCTTTTTGACGGTCCCGGTATTGATCATGATTTCGAGGGCCGGGGTGACGCCGCCGTTGACGGTGTTGACCATGCGTTGACAGATGACGGCCTGGAGAGTGCCAGCGAGCTGGCGGCGGATTTGCTCCCGTTCCTCGGCGCGGAAGAAGTCCAGGATGCGCGTGACCGACTGGGCGGCGTTGGTGGTATGGAGGGTGGTGAGGATCAGGTGACCGGTATCGGCGGCGCTCATGGCGGCCGAGAAACTGATGGCGTCGCGCATTTCACCGATCATGATGCTGTCGGGATCTTGTCGGAGGATATGCTTGAGGCCATGCTCGAAGGAGAGGGTGTCGAGGCCGATCTCGCGTTGTTCGATGACCGATTGGTTGTCTTCGAAGACGTATTCGATGGGATCTTCGAGGGTGATCAGGTGCTTCTTGAAGCGACTGTTGATATGCTCGATCATGGCGGCCAGCGTGGTGGACTTGCCGCACCCGGTGGAGCCGGCGACCAGCACGATGCCGCGCGGGGACTCGGCGATCTTCATGACGGTCTCCAGCAGGCCGAGCTGTTCGAAGCTGGGGATTTTGGTTTTGACGTAGCGCAGGGCCAGGCAGAACTGGCCGCGCTGCTGGAAGACATTGGTTCGGAACCGGCCGATGCCCGGCGCCAGGTAGGAGAAATCGACCTCCCGTTGTTCTTCGAGCCGCCGGGCGGCGTGGGGTGGAACGATGACGCGGAGGATTTCGTTGACCCACTGATTGGTGGGGGTGGGGGACTCGATGGCAACCAATTGCCGGTTGATGCGGAAGATGACGGGCGCATCCACCTTGACGTGGACATCGGAGGCGCCGCCTTCGACGGCGGTCTGCAAGATGCGATGAAAAATTTCCATGCCGGCCTCTAGCGTCCCGGAATTCTGGGACTTGCTGTCATCAAGTCAAGTCTTGTTGTCCCGATCGCGTCTGGCGCCTTTGCCTCGAGGACGCGATAAGCAAGGCGCCGCCAGAAGCGGGGGGGTGGAAAGCCGCCTTGCGCGACGGCACATGCAACGGGACCACGAACCGGCACGCGATTGGACCG
>JAGWYX010000538.1 GCA_018969165.1 Verrucomicrobiota bacterium | reverse complement strand
TGCCGCGTTCACCATGCCCTCGCAACTCCTGAAGCCGGGCAATTTCCTGCTGACCGCCAAGGCGACCGATCCTTATGGCCGGACCAGCACCTCGCCCTCCGTGGCCATTACCATCGCGCCCAGCCCGCCCACCATCAGCCTGGTCAGCCCGCTCGACAACCTGCTCATCACGGGCAGCAATGTGCCGCCGGTGATCTACTTCTCCGCCGTGGCCAGCGATCCCAGCATCAACGACAGCGTTCAATCCGTGACGTTCTTCCTGGATAACAAGGCGGTGGCCACCGTCAATCACGGCACCAACATCGTGAACAACACCTTCACCTTCACCAGCGGGACCATCCCCAATGGTTCGCATACGGTCTATGCGCAAGCCGTGGACCAGTTCGGGGCCAAGGTCAACACCTCCAAAGTGACCGTGAATGTGCTGAACTTCGCGCCGAACATCCTCCTCCTGAGCCCGCTCAACAACCAGACCTTCACCGCGCCACCGACCTTCTCCGCGGTCGCCGCCGATGCGGATGACGTCCTCGCTAATGTGCAATTCCTGGCAGGCGGCAAGGTTGTCGCCACGGTCAATAATGGACCGAATATCATCAGCAACACCTACTCGTTCGTCTGGACCAATGCTCCGGCCGGGAACTATTCCGTTACCGCGATCGCCACCGACGTCAATGGCCTGGCGACGCAGGCCGCCGTGGCAACAAACGTCGTCGTCAACTACTTCGGACCGGTCGTCGCCATCAATAGCCCGACCAATGGCGCCACCTACAGCCCCGCCAGCCTGCCAATGCACCTGAACGTCCAGGTCACGGCGACGGACGGTTATGCCAATGTGAGCAAAGTCGAACTATACGACAATGGAACCGCCGCCAACAACCTGCTCGCGACCGTGTTCCAGATCGGCACGCCATCCAGTTCGAGCTTCTCCTTCTCGACCGTGCTGGTGCCCGGCACGCATAAACTGGTGGCCAAGGCCTATGACGCAGCCGGTCTGTCCGCGTTGTCCGGCACCACGGTAATCACCATCGGCAATGCCACCCCCAGCATCACGTTGCTTACACCCACCAACGGCACTGCCATTACCATCCCACCAACGGTGGTGCTCAGCGCCGTCGCCACCGACCCGGATGACTCGATCACCCAGGTGACCTTCCAGGATCGCGGCAAGGTCGTTGCCACGGTGCCCAACAGCAGCAGCGTGAACAACACCTACTCCTTCACCCTGAATAACGTGCCTACCGGCACGCACGTCTATACCGCGACGGCGGTCGATGCGTTCGGCGCCTCGATCGTCTCCAGCGCCGCCACGGTGACTGTCACCAACCAGGCCCCAACCATCACCTTGGTCGGCCTGACCAATGGCACGACCTTCAGCTACCCGGTCAACGCCCAGATCCATGCCGTCGTCACCGACGCGGATGACGGCGTTCAACAGGTCAAGATCATGGCCGATAACAACGTCATCGGAGTCTCGACCGGGTTTGGCGGTCCGCTCAGCGGCAAGGACTTCTACGCCCCGCTGGCCGGCCTGTCGCTGGGCAGCCACACGGTCACCGTGACCGCGACCGACATCTATGGCGCAGGCACCACAAACAGCATCTCGATCAACGTGAGCCTGGTGCCGGTCCCGTCGGCCGATCAACCCGCCACCTCCTCCTCGTCGGGCTCCCAGACCAGCACGGGCAGCGCCTCGACCAGTTCGGTGGTGATCTCCTCGCTGGTCAGCCTGCCGGACGGCGGCTATCAATTGACCCTCACCGGGCCGGTGGGTGCCAGCGCCACCCTCCAGGCCTCCAGCAACTTCGCCGATTGGACGACCCTGACCACCGTGACAGTGGGTTCCAATGGCTCGGCGCAATACACCGACACCAATTCCGGCGGCGGCCGACGCTACTATCGGATCGCCCCGTGACCTGATCTGCGACAACACACCGGCCGGTGACCGTCACGGTCACCGGCCTTTTCGTTTTCAGCCTGGCCGAAGCCACACCAGGCGCCGCATCCGGTCGGCCGCGCAGCCGCGACTCGCTCGCCCGGATCCTGCGCTGGCGCGATCATTTCGCCAGTTCGGCAATTCCTGCTTTTCTTTGACCGGCAACGCGCTCAGAGTCGAAAGAGTCATCCAATCATCCGTATGCCCAGGAAAGACCGCAGACCTACGGCCAAGCCGGAAATGGCGCCGCCGACACGGCTGCCCAAAACGGCGGCTCCGATGCCTCCGATCCCGAGGCCCGCCTCGGTTTGGCGCCGGCGGCTGGTCCGACTGGGCTTGATTGTCCTGGCCCCGTCGGGACTCCTGTTGGCGGCGGAGCTGTGTTTGCGTTTGGCGGGGTACGGCTACCCAACCGCTTTCGTGCTGCGGGACGCCGACCACGGCATGTACTACAGCAATGACCGGTTCGTGTGGCAGTTCTATTCCTCCAAGACGGGCTTGAGCCCCCAACCGTTTGCCGTGGCCGCACAAAAGCCGCCGGGAACCATCCGCCTCGTGATCCTCGGTGAATCGGCGGCGGTCGGAACACCAGACCCCTCCTATGGGTTTGCCCGGATCCTCGAAAGGTTCTTGCATCACCAATACCCGCGCACACGATTCGAAGTGATCAACGCGGCCGTCCGGGGCATCAACTCCCACGTGATCCGCGTCATCGCCCGGGACTGTGTCGTGCTCCAGCCTGACTTGTTCATTGCCTACATGGGTAACAACGAAATTGTCGGCCTCTATGCCCCGGGACCGCATGCCGGCTACCTGACCCCCTACCTGCATGTCTTGCGGGCGATCCAGTGGCTCAAGACCACGCGGGTAGGAGAATTAATGGGGCAATGGCTCGAACGCCTGGGGAGCGGCGCGGCCCCCCCCGAGAATCAGGACATGGCGTTCTTCCGCAATCACCGACTGGCGGCAGATGATCCACGCCGCGAGGCGGTCTATCGGAACTTCCGGTCCAATCTCGACGACATCTGCCAGACTGCTTCGCGCTCGGGAGCCAAGTTGATCCTCTCCACCCTGGCGGATAACCTCGCGGATAGCCCGCCGTTCGGCTCGCTTCACCGCGCCAACCTGACGGTGACCGCCAAGACCCGTTGGGAGGACGCTTACGCCCAAGGAGTCGCCGCTGAAACCCGCGGCCAATTCACCCAGGCCATCCGGCATTACCACGACGCCGCCCGTGTGGACGATCATTTCGCCGACCTCCACTTCCGACTGGGCCGGTGTTCCCTGGCCGCCGATCAGTTCACCGACGCCGGACGGGAATACCGCCTGGCGCGGGATTGGGACGCGCTGCAATTCCGCTGCGACAGCCGCTTGAACCGGATTATCCGCGAAACGGCCTCCGCCTACGGCGACGCGGGCGTCCGATTGGCCGATGCGGCGCAGGCCCTCGCGGAAAGCCCGCTCAGTACCCGCCGAATTCCTGGGCAATCGCTTTTTTACGATCACGTGCATCTGACCTTCCAGGGCGATTATCTGCTGGCGCGGACATTCTATCCGCTGGTGATCGCCGCATTGACCAACCGACTGGCGGAACGACCGGCGGCCGCGGATTTGCCTTCCCTCGCGGAATGCGCCGCTTCGCTGGCGTTCACTCCCTTGAACGAGGCCCAGATCCGCGTCGCGATGCTCGAGGCGATGGCCCAACCGCCGTTTCCAGATCAACTCGATCACCGTCAGCGGTTGGCCGCGGACCGCCAGGCGCTCCAGACCCGCTTCGGCAAGTTGGACCAAACCGATGTCCAACGCGCGATCGCCACCTACCAGGCCGCCATTCAGCAGACACCCGACGACTGGCAATTATACTACAATTTCGCCCGGCTGCTTTTCACCCTCCGCCGCTACGACCTTACCATCCCGCAATTC
>JAGWYX010000537.1 GCA_018969165.1 Verrucomicrobiota bacterium | reverse complement strand
GTCGTTGCGCGGGCAGTCGAGTATCGCCGAGGATACCCTCCTACCCGCACGCCTAGCCCCAGGGCAAATTGGCCGCTGGCAAACTGTATTCTATCCCAGGGTCTGGTCAGTAACTGGCCGTGGTCCTGGGGTATCGCTTGGCTCAACCCCAGGCTGGTTTCCGGCGTCCTTTCAGGATGCCACGAACTTCGTCAGTTCGCCCAGCCTAACCACTGGACGGCGCGCATTAACACATAGCCCACGGCGGCCGTGGCTGGCAGCGTCAGAATCCAGGCCCAGACGATCCGCTCGACCAATGACCACTTGATCGCGTTGAGCCGGCGCGCCGCGCCGACGCCCATGATGGCCGAGGTGATGACGTGGGTGGTCGAGACCGGCATGCCCAATTCGGCGGTCGCCAGCAGCACGGTGGCGGCGACGGTTTCAGCGGCGAAACCATTGACTGGTTGGAGCTTCACCATTTTGTGGCCGAGGGTTTTGATGATCCGCCAACCACCGGCGGCGGTACCCGCGGCCATTGTCAGGGCGCACAGCACCTTGATCCAGGACGCAATCGTTTGGTCCTTCGGGTTGGCCGCCTCGGGCGTGTCCAGAAACTGCAGCCAGGCCGGCAGATGCGCGAACGCGCCGGTCTTGGTCGCGGCCACCAGGGCCAAGGCGATGATGCCCATCGTTTTCTGGGCGTCGTTGGTGCCGTGACCGAACCCCATGTAGGCGGCGCTGAATAGTTGCAGTTTGCCGAAGAGCCGGTTGACCGTCGCCGGCCGCCAGTTGTGCAGGATGAAATACAGCGCTGCCATGCAAACGAAGGCGAAGATCAGGCCGCAGATCGGCGAGGTGATCATCGGCAGAACGACCTTATACAAAACCCCGCCGCCGTCCCACCAATGTCTGCCGGCGGCGGGCGCTTTCGCCCAGATGACCGCCTGCCAATTCCCACTGGCGGCAGCGACGGCGGCGCCGCACAAGCCGCCGACCAGCGCGTGACTCGAGCTGGACGGCAGGCCCAGATACCAGGTCAACAGATTCCAAAGAATCGCCCCGAGCAGCGCGCAGATCAGCATCTGGGAGGAGGAGGCCGCGGGCGCCAAACGCGAATCGATCAGGCCGCCGGCGACGGTCTGCGCGACCGCGCCGCCCACCAGGGCGCCGATCAGGTTGGTGAAGGTGGCCAGGATGATCGCCTGGCGCGGCGTCAGGACCTTGGTGCCGATGACCGTCGCGATCGCATTGGCTGTATCGTGAAAACCATTGATGAATTCAAAAACCAAGGCCACCGCGATCACCACCAGGACCAGGGTCAGACTCATGGCGGGGGCGTCAGGAATTCTTCAGCACAATGTGAAAAATCACGTTGCCGGCGTCGCGGCAGCGGTCGATCACTTTCTCGACCAGCTCGAAGATGTCTTTGAGGAACACCACCTTGATCGGGTCGGCCTGGCCGGCATACAAGGCGCGCAACAGCTCCAGGACCAGTTTGTCGGCCTCCCCCTCGATCACCTGCAACCGGTCGTTAAGCCCCTTGATCTTCTCCAGGTCCACCCCCCGGCGCAGTTCCTGGATCATCTGCACCACCGTGTCGCTGCCCTTCTCCAGCAGGACCAGTTGGCGGGTCAGGTCCACCCCGTGCAGGTGTTGCGGGCCCAGCAGGATGCGCTCGCCGATCTTCTCGATCGTTTTGGGAATCTTGTAGAGCGAGGCGGACAGGGCCTCGATGTCCTCCCGTTCGAGCGTCGTGACGAACGTGCGGCACAGCGTCTCGGTGATCTCGCCGGTGATCCGCTTCTCGTTCCGCCGCGACGAGATGAACTCGTCCAGGGTCTTGAGCTGGTCCGGATTCTTCACGAACTTCAGCAGCGCCTGGACGCTGCTCCGCGCCTCTTCGGCGCTGGCCTCCAGCAGGTCGAAAAACTTGTCTTCCTTGCCCAGCAACTTTTGGAGCGAGAACATAGGTGTCTAGCGAGGTGTCGCCTCGGACCTCAGGTAATTCTTGCCATTCACTTTCGATTCTTCTTTTCCTCGGTTCGTTCCCTCGGCGCGCCTCGATCGAAGGGTCCTTGCGGAGCCGGACCAGAGAAACGACGTGGGCAGCAGGACTTGATCGGAACACAACACGCTTCGGAACTCAAGGACTCTAGAGCGCTTGAATCTTGAAACCGGCAGTTACCAAGTCAAGTTTTTCTGTCTCATTGGCTACGTGCGTTCTCCTCTTCACGGACCCTATCCGATCGCGCATCCGGGCGCAGGCAAGATTCTCCGGGTTCAACTTGACCGGCGCGCAAATGCTTTCCAGGCTCCCGGCATCTGGACTGAAGCATGTGGGCCAAATGGTGCAAGTTCGTGATCGCGGTCCTGCTCCTGCCAGCCTGCTGGGGCGCGGCCAGGGCGCTTTACCGGGTGCTGCTGGCCAATGGCGGCGCCGACACGGTCTGGGTCCCGCTCCTGGCCGGGGCGGCTTGCTGGGGCGCCGTGTTTTGCCTGCTCCCAAGACCCATGTGGCTCTATGTCGTCGGGCACGAACTGACGCATGCCGTTTGGACGTGGCTATTCGGCGGGCGGGTGACACGCTTCCGCGCCTCCGCCCAAGGCGGCCATGTCCTGGTCACCAAGAGCAATTTCCTGGTCGCGCTGGCGCCGTATTTCTTCCCGTTCTACGCCGTCCTGGTGGTGGCGCTGTTCGGGGCGGGCACGTGGTTCCTGGGTTGGGCGGCCTACCGCGTCTGGTTCCACTTGCTCCTCGGCGCCGCCTACGCGTTCCACGTGTCGCTCACCTGGCAAATCCTCCAGGTCCGCCAGACCGACATCACCAGCCAGGGTTACCTGTTCTCCGCGGTGATCATTTTCCTGGGCAACGTCCTGACCCTGCTGGTGGCCGTGCCGCTGCTGACCGGGCAGACCGAGTGGTGGATCGGCCTGGACTGGTGGTGGCGCGAGACCGCGGACACGGTGGGCCTGCTGGCGCGCTGGCTGGCGCTCCAGGCGCCGCGGATTCATTTGTGAAACCGGAAATTTACAATGTCGCAGTCCTGCATCACGTAATCCTTCAGTTCCAGCCGCATCTTGCCCGCGCGCTTGGCCTGCGTCTCCCCACCCGCCTCGACCAGGTCCTTGAAACTGATGATCTCCGCCCGGATAAAGCCCTTCTGCAAGTCCGAGTGAATCGCCCCCGCCGCTTCCCACGCGGTCGTGCCGCTGCGGATGAGCCACGCGCGGTTTTCCTTGCCGCCCACGGTGAAGAAGCTCAGGTAACCGCTCTCCCGCAGGACCCGGCCCAGCAACGCCTCGATGTCCGCCAGTGCCTCCGGCGCCGCCACCACCACCGGCCGGTTCGTCAGCAAATTATAAACCGCGATCACCGGCTGTTCCTCCAGGCTCAGGCCGGCGCTGAAGGCGAACGCCTCCCGTTCGAGCGCCGCTTTCAGTTTCTCCAACACCTGCCGCTCCGCCGCCCCCGGCTCGCGTCCCAATCGCGTCTCGACAAATTCCCAGTCCCGCAAAATCAAATCCGCCCGCGCGTCGCTCGACACCAGCACCGCGTCGGCGTTGGCCGCGTCTTTCTCATCGACGAGTTCGACCTGGACATAGATTCTCTTGTCCGCGGCCACGAGTTTATCGACTTGGTCAAGACGCGGTTCCCGGACATTGTGTTTGCCGAGGTGAACCCCGGTGATCCCGAACAAGCTGATTTTCATGTCATATTCCTGCAGGGTCGGGATCGGTTTCGATTGCCGATCCCGGTGAACGCGTGGCTGATTTTGACTCGCATCGGCGAACCATAGCGAACCGCGACCGCCCCGTCACGCTTCAAGCACCACGTGGGAAGGGGCGACTCCTCTCCCCAAGGTTGTTCACGGCAGAGCC
>JAGWYX010000536.1 GCA_018969165.1 Verrucomicrobiota bacterium | reverse complement strand
GATCTGACGCGGCTCAAGCAACTCGAACGCACGCGTCAGGAGTTTGTGGCCAATGTCAGCCACGAGCTGCGCACACCCCTGTCGATGATCAAGGGCTACGTCGAGACCCTCCGCGACGGCGCCAAAGAGGACCCGGCGGTCGCCGCCCGGTTCCTGGACACTATTGCGCGGCACACCGACCGCCTCGCCTTCCTGATCGAAGACTTGCTGACCATTTCCCGGCTGGAATCCGGCCAGGTCACCCTGGACCTCCAGCCGGTCGAATTGGGCCCGGCCGTCGAGCGTGTCATGGACGAATTACGCGCCCGGGCTGCCGGACGAAAGGTCCGCCTGGAGAACGCCATTCCCGCGGGCCGACGCGCCCGAGCCGACGCCGAGCGATTGCACCAGGTCCTGGTGAACCTCGTGGACAACGCCATCAAGTACGGCCGCGCCGATGGCACCGTGATTGTGGGGGCCGAGACGACTTCCGACAAACGCCTGGCAGTGTGGGTGCGGGACGACGGACCGGGAATTCCACCGGAAGCCAAGGAACGGGTCTTCGAGCGCTTTTATCGGATCGACAAGGCGCGCTCGCGCGAGCAGGGGGGAACCGGCCTGGGGCTGGCCATCGTCAAGCACATTGTCCAGGCGCACGGCGGCGAGGTCCGGGTCGAGAGCGAACCCGGCCACGGCGCGACCTTCCGCTTTACTTTGCCAGTAGCCGAGAAACCGAAGAGCTAGCCCAAGTATTAAATCTGTTGAATCTGCTGTCGCCTGGTGAATTTGTTGAATTCCAATCGGATATGCAGGAAATGCCCCTCATTATTGGCCTTAGAACCGATTTTTGGGCTCGATTCTGGCTCCTAAGCACCGGCAGGTGGGCTGGCGAATCACCGGTAGCACGGCGTTACCCCACCACCATCTTCTGACGAACCCCACTCGTCCATCCCATTTTCCGCTTGGCGTGTGCCGGGCGTGTCGTTGCTCCGGTGCGGCTCGGCTGAAATGGGCCGCATGCCACAATTCACGCTTACGGGCCAAAAAGAGGGCCGAAAATCGGCTGTAAGGCCACAAAACCGCGTGGAAATATCGCCATCCAGCTCGGAACCAGATTGTTACTTCGGCGACAGCAGATACAGCAATAGCGGCTGCTGCCTCACCCCAGCCTTTTCAGCCCCGACCGATGCACCTTGGACGAAAGCGTGGTGGGTTTGACGCCCAGCAAAGCCGCGGCACCGTCCGGGCCGTAGATTTTGCCGCGCGTCCGGCCTAACGCTTCCAGGATCAATTCGCGTTCCTGCTGCTTGAGGTCGCGCAGCGAACCCGGGGCCGGCTTCGAGCTTGGGCCCGACTCGCGTGAGGCGCGCGTCATGCCGGCACCTGCTCCCTGGAGGCCGAGTTCGAGCTGCCCCTTGCGCGAACGGATGACCGCGCGTTCGATCACATTCTGCAACTCGCGCACGTTGCCCGGCCACTCGTAGGCCCGGAGTTCCCGGAGGTTGGCCGGCGTCAACCGCGGGGCCTTCACGCCGAGCTTGAGCGCGGCCTGCCGCAGGAAATGTTGCGCCAGCGCCGGGATGTCCTCCGCCCGATCGCGCAGCGGCGGCAGCTCGATGGGGAACACGCTCAGACGGTAATACAGATCCTCGCGGAACCGTCCGGCCTTGACTTGAGCCGCCAGGTCGCGATTCGTCGCGGCGATGATGCGCACGTCCACCGTGCGAGTGCGGTCTTCGCCAACCTTCTCGAACTGCCCCTCCTGCAACACCCGCAGCAGCTTGCTTTGCAGTTCCAAGGGCACTTCGCCAATTTCATCGAGGAACAGCGTGCCGCCATTGGCGAGTTCAAACCGGCCCACGCGGTCCTTCACCGCTCCGGTAAACGCGCCGCGGACGTGCCCGAAGAACTCGCTCTCGAAAAGCTCGCGCGGCACCGAAGCGCAATTCACGCGCACCAGCGCGGCGGCCTGGCGCGGGCTGCGATCATGAATGGCGCGCGCCACCAGTTCCTTGCCCGTGCCGGATTCCCCCAGGATCAGCACGTTGGCCTTGGTCGGCGCGACCATCTCGATCTGCGCCAGCACCTTCTTGAGGGCGGGACCGTCGCCGACAATGGCGCTGTAATTGCCGCGCAGTTCCTCCTGCAAATACTCGTTCTCGAACTCGAGGTCCTTGCGCTCCTTGATGCAGGCGAGCAGGCCGATGGTGCCGACGATGTCGCCGCGCCCGTTGCGGTAGGGCAGGGCACGCACGGACACCCAATGCCGCGCGCCGTCCTTGCGCACGTGCTCGATTTCGTATTCGTCCACCTTGCCATCCAGGCGCTCCTTCAACCGGCGGCGCATGGCCGGCCATTCCGCTTTGGGCGTCAGCAACTCGTGGCTCACCGCGCCCAGCAGCTCGGCCCGCGAAAAGCCGCTCAGGCACTCGACGCGCGAATTGGCGTAGAGTATCCGATGCTCGCGGTCGGTGATGAGCACGCCTTCGCCCAGGCTTTCGAGCACCGACCGGTAAAATTCCTCGCGCTCGTGGAGCCGCCGGCTCAGGTCCTGCGTGCGCGCCAGCAACGCGGCCGGATCGCCGGCGTCGGCCGGGCCGGCGGCCTTTTCGCTGATCGGAACAGTTGCGGCGGTCATGGTGGATTCCTACCACAGGATTGGACTCGGCACAACTGAGATGCGTTGTCGAACAACGCATCTCCGGTGAGCAACGCATTCGCGTTGCCGCGTTCGCCGCACCCGGGAATCCCGGCAATCGTCAGCGAACCCGCGCCAATACGAGTGAGGATGCCTGTTTGCGCTTCCTCCACCGGGATTGGCACGCGACCCGCTTATCCGCTTGCCAGTTATGATGACGATTCGACGAGCCGAAGATCGAGGCCACGCCAACCACGGTTGGCTGGATACGCACTACACGTTTTCCTTCGCCGACTATTACGAGCCGCGCTGGATGGGTTTCCGCAGCCTGCGAGTCATCAACGACGACACCATTGCGGGCGGCGGCGGGTTCGGCACCCACCCGCATCGCGACATGGAAATCCTCACCTACGTCCTGAGCGGGGCGTTGCGGCACCGGGACAGCATGGGGCACGAAACGGTGCTCAAGCCCGGCGACGCGCAGCGGATCAGCGCCGGCACCGGCATCGCGCACAGCGAGTTCAACTATTCCCCCATTGAACCGGTGCACCTGCTCCAGATTTGGATCCAGCCAGAGCGCAAGGGCGCGGTCCCGTCCTACGCCGAGCGTTCGTTCGGCAATGGCGGCGCGTTCCAGGGGTTGACCCTGGTGGCGTCCCGCGAAGGCCGCGACGGCTCGGTTTCCCTCGGGCAAAATGCCGAGGTCTGGCTGGCGCGCCTGGGGAAGCACGGCGGCGCGACGCACACGTTGGCACCCGGCCGGCACGCCTGGGTGCACGTCGCCGAAGGCGAGATCACCTTGAACGGCCAAGCCCTGCGGGCGGGCGACGGCGCGGCGATTTCCAACCATGCCGGCTTGACGCTGGCGGCACGGGCGTCGGCGCAGGCGCTGCTGTTCGATTTGAACTGAGTTCACATTCAATCCTTAACCATCAACTGAACAACCAATGAATCCAAACACCCAGAAACTCGCAGGCAAAGTCGCAGTCGTCACGGGCGCGTCCAAAGGAATCGGCGCTTCCATTGCAAAACACCTGGCCGCGGAGGGCGCGGCGGTGGTCGTCAACTACGCCTCCAGCAAAGGCGGCGCGGATCGGGTCGTCGCCGAGATCACCGGCGACGGCGGCAAGGCCATAGCCGTGAAGGCAGACGTGGCAAAGAAGGCGGACATTGACCGCTTGTTCGCCGAATCGAAGAAGGCGTATGGCCGGATCGACGTTCTCGTAAACAACGCGGGCATCTACGAATTTTCGCCCTTGGAAA
>JAGWYX010000535.1 GCA_018969165.1 Verrucomicrobiota bacterium | reverse complement strand
GCGAGAAGGTGAGTAAATCGTCGATGAGTTCCCCCATGCGCCGGGCGTTGTTCCGCACCGATTGCAAATGGCGCAACGCGTCGCCCGTGAGCGAGGCGGCGTTTTCCTCGACCAGGATGCGCGAGAAGCCGTCGATGGCGCGCAGCGGCGCCCGCAGGTCGTGGGAAACGGAATAGGAAAAGGCCTCGAGTTCGTGGTTGGCGGCCTCCAGCTCGGCGGCGCGGCGTTCGAGGTCGCGGTTCAGTTGGTGGACTTCTTCCTCGGCCCGCTGCCGTTCGGCGATCTCGGCCTTGAGCTGCGTATTGGCGGCCTGGAGTTGTTCGGTGCGCTCGAGGACGCGTTGCTCGAGCTGCTCGTTGAGCCGGCGGATTTCCGCCTCGGCACGCTCGCGTTCAGCCCGGGTGCGCAAGGCGGTGATGCCGTACGCCAGGTCATCGGCCAGCTCCAGCAGCAATTTGGCTTCCTCGCCATCGAAGGCGTCCGGTTCCACCGCGTAGATGCTCAGGGCGCCCAGGGTCTGCCCGGCGGTCAACAGCGGCAGCACAATCGAGGAGGCGTAGCCGCGCTTGGTCGCCTCGTCGCGCCAGGGAACGAAGGAAGGATCGGTCAGGATATTCCGGCAAATGACGGGCTGGCCGGCGCGGATCGCGGTGCCGGTGGGGCCGCGGCCTCGCTTCACATCGGCCCAGGTGATGTGCAAGGTCTCCAGGTAGCCCTCCTCGAAACCGTAATGCGCGACCGGCCGAACGGTTTTTGGCTCGTCCGGTTCGGCGTAGCCGACCCAGGCCAGCCGGTAGCCGCCGGCCTCGACGATGGTCTGACAGACCTTGGCGATGAGTTCCAGCTCGGCCTGCGCGTGCACGAGCACCTCGTTGCCGCGGCTGAGCGTGGTCAGGGCCCGGTTGAGCCGGCGTAACTGTTGTTCGGCTCGCTTGCGTTCGGCGGCGTAGTTCAGGGCGCGATGCAACCAGAAGGCGTCGAAGTGGCCTTTGACGAGGTAATCCTGCGCGCCAGCATGCACCGCCTGGCTGGCCAGCGCCCCATCGCCCAAGCCGCTGAGCACCACGATCGGCACCCCGCGCGCCGATGCGAGCACCTGCCGCAGCGTGGCCAAACCCTCGCTGTCCGGCAACGCCAGGTCCAGCAGCACCAGGTCGAACCGCTCTTGCTGGAGGGCGCGGAGGGCCGGCTTAAGGCTCTCTACGCGCCGCAGGTCGTTGGGCGCAGTGCCCGCGGACTCCGCCAACATCTCTTGCACCAGCCGGGCGTCACCCGGGTTGTCTTCAACCAGGAGAATTCTCATCGCGGTTCTGGCCGTCGGGCGGCAATTTCACGATCTCGAACCAGAAGCTCTCGATCGACTGCACGACCTTTAAGAACTGGTCCAGCCCGACCGGTTTGGTGATGTAACAGTTGGCGTGGAGATCGTAACTGTGGACGATGTCCTCCTCGGCCTGCGAGGTGGTCAGGATTACCACCGGGATGCGCTTGAGTTCGCGGTCGGCCTTGATCTCGGCCAACACCTCGCGCCCGTCCTTCTTGGGCAGGTTCAAATCGAGCAGGATCAGGTCCGGCCGCGGCACCTCGGCAAAGCGGTCTCTGCGGCGGAGGAACGCCAGCGCCGCCTCGCCATCGGTCACCGCGTGCAGGTGGTTGCGGACCTTGGCGTCGGCCAGCGCTTCGCGGGTCAGGCGCACGTCGCCGGGATTATCTTCGACCAGCAGGATTTCAATCGGTTGTCCGGTGGGGTTCGTCGTCATGGTTTGGGTTCCTCGGGTTGGGGTTGGGATGGAGCGGTGTGATCCGGCAGCGTGAAGAAGAAAGTCGAACCGCGGCCGGGGGCAGACTCGACCCAGAGCCGGCCGCCGTGGCGTTCGACGATTTTTTTGCAGATGGCCAGGCCGATGCCGGTGCCGGAGTATTCCTGGCTGGTGTGGAGCCGCTGGAAAATGATGAAGATGCGCTCGTTGAACTGGGGATCAATGCCAATGCCGTTGTCGCGCACGGCGAATTGCCAGGCGCCCGGCACGCGGACCGCCGAGACGTGGATGACGGGCGGGGCTGCGCCCCGGAACTTGATCGCGTTGCCGATCAGGTTTTGAAAGAGCTGGGTCAACTGCACGTCGTCGGCCTTGACGGTGGGGAGCGAATCGTGCGTGACGGTGGCGCCGCTGTCGCAGACGGCCACGCTCAGGTTGGCCAGGGCGCGCGCCAGGACCGCCTCGGTGTCCGTGGGCGCGAACGGCTTGCCGCGGGTGCCAACCCGGGAATAATCGAGCAAATCGTTGATGAGGGTCTTCATCCGGTTGGCGCCATCGACGGCGAACCCGATGAACTCATCGGCGTTGGCGTCGAGTTGGCCCTGGTAGCGGCGCGCTAACAGTTGGAGATAGCTGGTCACCATGCGCAGCGGTTCCTGGAGGTCATGCGACGCGACGTAGGCGAAGCGTTCCAGCTCGGCGTTCGAGCGCGCCAGTTCCGCCGCCGTCTGTTTGAGGCGCTCTTCGGCCCGCTTGCGCTCGGTCACATCGCGGGCAGCGGCAAAAACGCCGGTGATGGTGTCGCGCTCATCGCGGTAGACCGAAGCGTTGTAGAGCACGGAGGTCAACCGGCCGCCGCGATGCCGCAATTCCAGCGGGTAATCCCGCACGTACCCTTCGCGAAAAGCCTGCTGGTAACCGGCGCGCGCGTGAGCCGGCTCGGTGAAATAATCCGAGAAATCCGTGCCGACCAACTGGACGCGATCCAGGCCGGTGGCCGCCTCGGTCGCCGTGTTGACGTCCGTGATCTTCCCGTCCGGACCGATGGTAACCAGCGGGTCCAGGCTCGCCTCGATGAGGCTGCGGGTGTAGCGCGAAACCCGGCGCAGTTCTTCCTCGGCGCGTTTGCGCTCACTGATATCGCGAGCGGCGGCGAACACGCCCTGGATTTCCCCGGCTTTGTTCCGGTACACCGAGGCGTTGTAGAGCACGGAGGTCACGCGACCGTCCTGACGCCGCAACTCCAGCGCGTAATCCCGCACCAACCCCTCGCGAAAGACTTGCTGGTAGCCGGTCCGCGCCCGGTCCGGCTCGGTGAAATAATCCGAGAAATCCGTGCCGATCAGCTCGGCGCGCGAACACCCGGTGGCGGTCTCGGTGGATTGATTGACATCCGTGATTTTGCCGGCGGGGCTGATCGTGACCAGGGGGTCCAGGCTCGCCTCGAGCAGGCTGCGGGTATAGTGCGACGCCTGGCGCAACGCCAACTCGATGCGTCCGCGCTCCGTCATGTCGCGGTGGATGACCCCGATCGCCAGGCAGGCCATCAGGACGGAGAACCCGCACCCTGCCCAGAGCAGGGCGATGCTCCGGGTGGCGCTTTGGCTTGCAGCCGTCGTCCGGGCTTGGAGCAGATCGTCCTCGACCTTGATCATTTCGTCGAGGAGGCTGCGGATAAACTGGGTTTCCGCCTGGCCGCGTTGCATGAACTCGCTCGAGGCGATCGCGCGGTTGGTCGGCTGCGAGGCCGCGTAGCTCTCGGTGAACAGCGCGATCCTGGCCTCGACGAGGGCGCCGAGCTTGACGGCTCGCTGCTGCTGATCAGGGTTGTCGATCGTCAACTCGCAGACCCGGCGCACCGTCGGTCGAATACGGTCCACGGCGGCCTCGTACTGGCGCCGAAACTCCGGATCGCCGGTCACAAAGAGTCCGCGCCGCCCGCTTTCGGCGTCCAGCACGGCATGCAGCACTTCCCTGATCGCGTCGCGCACTTCGAGCGTATGCACGACCCACTGGCTGGCAGACAAGCTACCCTGGGTGCTGTGGTACGTCAGCCAGCCCAGCAGCAATACGACACCCAGCGCCACGCCGAAGCTCGCGTAAATCTTCAATTCCGTGCTGAATCGCATCCCTGCTC
>JAGWYX010000534.1 GCA_018969165.1 Verrucomicrobiota bacterium | reverse complement strand
ACCCGATGGCCAACGTGGCCGCCAGCCGCCGACACGGCTGTTTGGTCACGGCCAGCAGCCCGGCGGCCAGCAGCGGCAAGGCCGGGATCAGCCAGAGGTTTTCGAGGATCCAGGGCATGGGCTACTCCGGAGGGCAGACCAGGGGGATGGACTCCCGCTTATTACGCCGGTAAACACGGAAGTCTTGGCGGTCGGTCGTGATCACTCGATGACTCGGATAGAGTTCGCTCATGCGAATCAGGCAGAGGTCCGCCCAATCCGGATGCCGATCCGCGTAGCGTTCGGCCAGGGCGGCCAACTGGGGCAGGTGCTCGGCACAATCGAAGGCGAGGGTCACCAGGCCATCCTCGAGCAATCCCAGCACCAGCCGCGCATTTGCCAGGTGAAAGGCCGTTTCGGAAAGCACCGCCTCGCAGGTCAGCAGGGGATCCACCACTTCCGCGGCAATGCGCTCGGCCCACCCATGATGGGCATCCCAGCGATTGGCAAAGGCCACCAGGAAACCGGTGTCCGCGATCCCGTTCACTCGCGTGAATATCCTTTCCGCAGGGACAGGCTTCGCGGGCCCCGCACGACCCCGGACCAGCGCATGAACGGCCGGGCCGGGGATGTTCGCCGGGCACGCTCCAGTTGGTCGCGCACGAGCTGGCCCTTGGAGAGGCCGGTTTGGGCGGCGGCGTCCTCCAACCAGGCGGCCAGCTTGTTGTCAAGACGGATTGTGATTGTATGACTCATATTGCAAAAGCGTATTCACTCCCGCCCGTGCCGGCAAGCGGTTTTCACCCCTTCAGCGTGTCCAGCTTGTCCACCTCGGTGGTCCGGTAATGGCGGTAAACCGCGATGATCAGCGCCAGGCCCACCGCCGCCTCCGCCGCCGCGATCCCGATCGAGAAGATCACGAACATCATCCCCGTCAACGCCTCCGGCCGCGGCCCGTAGCGCCAGAACGCCAGGAAGTTCAGGTTCGCCGCGTTCAACATCAGCTCGATCCCAATCAACACCAGAATCGCGTTCCGCCGCGTCAAAGCGCCTCCGAGCCCGATGCAGAAAAGCAGCGCCGACACGAGAAGGTAGTGGGAAAGGGGGATCATTGCGAAGTGCGGATTGCGGAATCACGTCTCCGTCGCGGGCTGCTCTCGGACTTTAGACATTGGACTTTGGACTTCATCGCCGCTTCTCCTGCAACGCGATGACCACGCCGCCAATCAGCGCCACCGTCAACAGCAGGCCAACGACCTCCAGCGGCAATACGTATTCGGCCATCAAGCGCGCCCCGATGTCGCGCACCGCCACCAGAGGCGGTGCCGACGGCAGGACCCCAGTGGCCGTCATCGTCCGGATCGCCGCCACCAGGCTGCCCAGCACCAGCACCGCCACCCCCGCGCCCACGACCCAGGACGGCGACAAGGCCGGCTGCTTCGAAAAATCCGCCCCCCGGGTCAACAGGATGGCAAACACCACGAGGATGGCCACGGCACCGACGTAAACCAGGATTTGCGCCAGGCCGACAAATTGGGCGTTGAGCTGGAGGAACAGCACGGCCAACCCGCCCAATGCACCGGCCAAACACAGGGCGCAGTGCACCAGGTTCCGCAGCGACAGGGCGGCGGCGGCGCTCAGGAGCGTCAGGACGGCGACGATGTTAAAGGCCCACTGCATGCGTCAGTCGCAATTAGCCGCGATATTCTTTTTGATGGCGGTGCATAACCATGACTTCGGTCAACTACCTTCGCGATCCCGGCCCGGGTTCCCAGCCAGACTCAGGCGGCGTAGCGATAAACCCGCTTGGTGACCCGTTTGCTGCCGGCCAGCCCGCGACCCAAGGCCAGGTAAGGGAGCCACACCACGCCGGCGCATGCCGGCCAGCGCCAAAAGCCAGCCGGCAGGTACCGCCAGACGGCCACCGCAAGGATGTTAATCAGCGCCATTGGCAGCATGAATTTCCAAGCAAAATTCATCAGTTGATCCATGCGCAACCGCGGCACCGTGCCGCGCACCCAGATGAACGCGCCGATCATCGCCAGCAGCTTCGCGAAAAACCACACCCACGAAGGAATCCAGGTCAGGAACGAGAGCGGCGCGCTCCACCCCCCCAGAAACAGCGTGATCGCCAGGCCGCTCACCGCGAACAACCCCAGGTATTCCCCCAGGAAAAACAAGGCAAACTTGAATCCCGAGTATTCGATGAAATAGCCCGCGATGATCTCCGACTCGCCCTCCGGCAGATCAAATGGCGAGCGATTGGACTCGGCCGTCGCCGCGATCACGAACAAGATAAACCCGGCCAGGCCCCACGGCGTGAAGACAAACCACCGCGGCAGCCAACCGACGTAGCCGGTTTGCGCCGCCACGATCCTCACCGTCGAGAGCGAGCCGACCGCCATGATCACCGGCACCGTCGAAAGCAGCAGCGGGACTTCGTAACTGATCATTTGCGCGATCGCCCGCATCGCGCCCAGGAGCGAATACTTGTTGTGGCTGGCCCACCCGGCCATGAACACCGCCAACTCGGTCGTCGCGCCAATCGCGAAAAAGAACAGCACCCCGGCGTCCAGGTCGAGCGGGGTCATGTTGCGGCCGACCGGCAAGACCGAATAGACCAGGAACACCGGCGCCACCAGCACCACCGGGGCCAGAAAATGCACCAGCTTGTCCGCCGACCGCGGCACCACATCCTCCTTGATGATCGCCTTGATGCCATCCGCCATCGGTTGCAGGATGCCGCACGGCCCCACCCGGTTCGGTCCGTACCGGTTCTGGATACGGCCGAGGCCCTTGCGCTCCAGGATGGTGGTGATGGCGAACAACGTGGCGAACACGCCGATGATGGCGATGATCGACAGCAGGGCCGAAACCAGCGGCTGCCATGCCGCGGGAAACAGCCCGACGGCCCACAGCTTCAAGTTCACAAAGACCTGGTCAATCGTCGTCGCCATAACGCCTCATTTGGCCGGGGTCGGCCGCGGCACGGACGGCGGTTTGGCGGTGGACGGCGCGACCGCCGCTTTGGCCTTCGCCTCGGCCTTGGCCTTCTCGGCGGCCAGCCGCGCATCCACTTCTTCGGCATCGGCCGGGTGCAACTGGTGGTAATACTCGTTGGACTTGGCCAGTTGCGGTTTGTGCACCAGCAGACCGCCAAAGCGGTCGGCACAGCTCAACTCGAACTCGGTGTCCATCTTGATGGCATCGAAAGGGCACACCTCGACGCAAATCTGGCAGCTCATGCACACCGAAAGGTCGATGTCGAACACCTTCGGGTGCTTCTGCGGCTTTCCCTTTTCGTCGCGCTCCAGGATGATGTAGATGCACTGGGGCGGGCATTCCTTCTCGCAAATCTTGCACGCCACGCAGCGCAAGCCCTTCTCCGCATCGACGCCATCATAGACCAGAAACGGGAAATTGCGGGCGTTCTCCTTCATCGGCAGGCGCTCCTCGGGGTATTGCACGGTCACCAGCCGCTCCCGGCTCCGGTAACTGCCGAAGAAGTTCCGGGCCGTCTCGACCATGCCTTTGAGAATGCCTTCGCCGAGCATGTTTAACAATTCGGGGTTGAGATGGATCGGGCGTTCATCGCGTGGGCGCCGCCTTCATTGCAGCAGCGTGAACCGCGGATACCGGGCCGCGGCGCGGTCAAAGGTGTAGGTCGTGGTTGCCGCTTGCTGGTGCGCGACCGATCCCAGCAGATGATCGGGGAACTGGCCCGAATGCCGCTGGTAGGCCGCCAGCGCCACGGCGACGACCGGCCGGTCCACGGACCCTTCATCGGTCCACCTCCCCGAGGACGATGTCCACGCTGCCCAGGATGATCACCACGTCCGCCACGATGTGTCCCAGGCACAGGTCCTCCAGCACCGTCAGGTTGATCAGGCTCGGCGGCCGCACCCGGTAGCGATACGGA
>JAGWYX010000533.1 GCA_018969165.1 Verrucomicrobiota bacterium | reverse complement strand
ACTCGTCACTCGTCACTTCTCACTGGTTATTCGCAGCGCAACGCCTCCATCGGGTCCACCCGCGCCGCCCGCCGCGCCGGCAGCCAGCAGGCCAGGAGCGCGACCAACGCCAGCAGCAACGCGACCCCGATGAACGTGACCGGGTCGAACGGGCTGACCCCATAGAGAAAACTCGCCAGCCACCGCGTCACCAGCACCGCGCCGACGACCCCTGCGGCCACCCCGATCCCGGCCAGGCGCATCCCTTGCGCAATGATCAGCTCCAGCACCTCGCCCTGGCGCGCGCCCAGCGCCATCCGGATGCCGATCTCGTGGGTTCGTTGGCTGACGACATACGCCATTACTCCGTAGATTCCCATCGCCGCAAGTAACAGCGCCAATACCCCGAGCAACACCAGCAAAGTTGCTGCCATCCGCTGCGTCAAGAACGCCGCTTGCATGTATTCCTCCATCGTCAGCGTGGCCCAAACCTCCACGCCGGGGTCCACTTCGTGCACGGCCTTCGTCAGGCTGGCAACCATCGCCGTGGGATCACTCCGGGTCCGCAGCACCGCGCCGAGACTCAGGTTCCAAGTCTGTTGCTGGAACGGAAAATAAATGTACGGCCGGGGCGGCTCGTTCAACGACCGGTACTTGCCGGCTCTCACCACCCCAACCACCGTTGTCGTGCGGCCGAACGCCGTCAGCTTGCGACCGATCGGGCTGTGCCCGGGCCAGAACCGTTTGGCCATGGTCTCGTTCACGATGGCTACGTTTTCGGTCGTCCGATCGTCTCGTTCGTTGAAATCGCGCCCATCGAGGATCGGAATCCGCATCGTGGCAAAGTAATTTGGCGACACAATGCTGTTCGGGATGCTGAGGTCTTCGGTCGGCTCCGGCACATAGCCGTTGATGCTGACCGTCACGCTCGAAGGACCTTCGAAACCGAGCGGGAACGAACTCGACAAGGCCGCTTCCTCGACGCCGGGCAACGTCGCCAGGTGCGCGCGCAATTTCCGGTAGAACACCGGCCCGGTCTCTTCGGTGTAACCGTTCATGCCGATCCGCAGGCCGGCGAGCAGCAGGTGGTCGGGCTTAAAACCGACATCGAGCCGACGCGCCCGGTCAAAGCCTTTGATGCAGAGCCCGGCCCCCACCAGCAAGAGCAGCGACAGCGCGATCTCGGCGATCACCAGGGCGCTCCGCAGCCGGTGATGCGTCCCGCCGGCGCCCGAGCCACGCCCGCCTTCCTTGAGCGTGTCGTGCAGGTCCGGACGTGAAGCCTGCACCGCTGGCGCCAGACCGAAGATCAAACCGGTCACGATCGTCACCAGGCAGGTCAGCGCCAGCGTGCGCGCGTCGAGGTGGAACGTGTAGCCGATCGGCAAATGGGTGTGCGGCGTGAAAAACCGTAGCCACCCGGTGAACCATTCCGCCAGCGCGACACCGGCTGCGCCCCCGCATAACGCCAGCAACAGGCTCTCGGTCAGCAATTGGCGGATCAAGCGCGCGCGTTTGGCGCCCAGCGACAGGCGAATCGCGATTTCCTTCTGCCGTGCGGTCGCGCGGACCAGCAGGAGATTGGCGACGTTGGCGGCGACGATCAGCAGCACCCCGGCACTCACGGCCAGGAGGATTCGCAGCACCGGCAGAAAAAACGCCTGGCCGCCGTAGGGCGATTTCCACAAAGGCAGAACGTTCATCCCGACGTCGCGATCCTTGTTGGGGTAGGCCAACTCCAGTTGGTGCGCCAACGTGCCGGCGGCGGCTTGGGCCCGCTCGAGGCTTACCCCCGGCTGCAATCGCGCCTGGGTGTGCAACCAGCGGTCCGACCGATTCGTCAGCGAACCAAAATTCGCCACCTCCCGGTGCATCATCACCGGCGCCCAAAAGTCCTGGTTCAACCCGCTGATTGCTCCGTGGAAATCGGCTGGCGCCACGCCCACGATCGTGAACGAGTGGCGGTTCACGTCGAGCTTGCGGCCGATTACGCCCGGGTCGGCGCCGAACTGGCGTTGCCAGAACCCGTGGCCCAGCACGAGCACCGGTTGCCCACCCGGCTTGGTCTCTTCCTCCGGCAGGAACGTGCGGCCCAGGAACGGCTTGACGCCGAGCACGTCGAAGAAGTTGGCCGTGACGATTTCGCCGTAGGCCCAGAGCAGCTTGTCGTCCACCTGGAGGCACGCCGGAGTTTCTTGCGACCCGATGACGCCGGAAAAGATGTTGGTTAACCGGGCGTAATCCTGCAGGTCCAGGTAGGACACGGTGTCGTATTGGGTCGAGCGATGGGTCGAGCAAAGTACCCCGAGGCGATCCTGGTCGGTGACACCCGAGTATGGGCGCAGGACCATGTTCTGCATCCAGCAAACCGCCGTGGTATTGGCGCCGATGCCCAGGGCGAGGGTGAGCACCGCGACCAAGGTGAAGCCGGGATGCTTCAGTAGTTGTCTGGCCGCATAGCGCAAGTCATTCATGGGATTGGTTAGCATCTTGATGCTTGGAATCGGCTGTCTTGACAGCAGATGGTCTGCCGGTCAGATTGATCGCATGAGAACCACCGTGACGTTGGAGCCGGATGTGGCGCGTCGGCTGCGCGAGGCGTCGCGCCGGCACAAATCGACCTTCAAACACACCCTCAACGAAACCCTCCGCCGCGGGTTGGACCAAATGCTGGCCCGCCCGCAGGCAAAGGCGTTTCGAACCGAACCCGAAAACCTGGGAGTGCTGGAGCATCTGGATTACGACAATATCGGCGAGCTGCTCGAGGCCGCGGAACGGACGGCGCGACGATGATCCTGGTGGATGCCAACCTGCTGCTGTACGCCGTCAACGTTGCCGCCACCCAACATGCCGCGGCGCGCGACTGGCTGGATGCCCGCTTGTCCGGAACCGAACCGGTCGGATTCCCGTGGCCGGTCATCCTGGCCTTCTTGCGCATCACAACGCATCCGGGTATGTTCCCGCGTCCGCTCACGATCCGGACCGCCACCGGGAAAATGGCAGCCTGGCTCGGTCAGCCCGTGGTAAGGGTGCTGGACCCCGGTGGGGAGCATTGGCGACACTTCGCCGAGCTGCTCCAAACGACGCAGTGCCGAGGCAATCTCGTTCAGGACGCCCATCTCGCCGCTTTGGCCATCGAGTATGGCGCAACGCTCTGCTCCACAGACAACGACTTCTCCCGTTTTCCGGGGTTGAAATGGTTGAACCCACTGACGGTTTGAAATCACGCGGTTCATGGGGCGGTTTTTTCTTCGACATTTTCCTCCACAATCCGCCCGTCGAACAGGTGCACTTGCCTGTCGGCGTGCCGCGCAAACCGCGGGTCGTGCGTCACCATGCAAATCGTCGCGCCTTCGCGATGTAACTGGCGCAGCAATTCCATCACCGCCTCGCCGTTCTTCGAATCGAGGTTCCCCGTCGGCTCGTCGGCCAGCAGGATCGACGGCTTGCCGGCCAGGGCGCGGGCGACGGCGACACGCTGCTGCTGGCCGCCGGAGAGTTGCGACGGGTAATGTTTCACGCGATGCGCCATGCCGACCTTCTCGAGCGCCTCGGTCACTCGCTGCTTGCGTTCGGTGGCACCCATGCCGCGGTAGGTCAACGGCAACTCAACATTCTCGAACACGGTGAGATCGCCGATCAGGTTGAAACTCTGAAAAATGAAACCGACCTCGCGGTTCCGGATGCGGGCGCGCTGGCTGTGGTCGAGGTTCGCCACCGATTGGCCGTTGAGCGTGTAACGGCCGTCGGTCGGCGAGTCGAGCAGGCCCAGGATCGACAGCAGGGTCGATTTACCGCAGCCGGACGGGCCGGCGATCGAGACATATTCACCCGAATGAATTTCGAGGTGAATGCCCGAAAGGGCGTGCGTCTCGACTTCGTCGGTGAAGAACACCTTCGTGATGGCTTCCAACAGGATTAATGT
>JAGWYX010000532.1 GCA_018969165.1 Verrucomicrobiota bacterium | reverse complement strand
CAACATAGCCTGGTTCCCAAATACCGGAAATCGTGCATGCGCTTGAGTTATGCCAAAATCAGCCCCGGCGTTCAAAGCGCAAAAGGGGTTGGCCTTTACCTTAGTCGCCTCCCCGTTTGCACTGATCGAACTGTCCGCTCCACCGCGACCGCCACGGATAATAAACCAGCGACCCCAACACCAGGCGCCGCACCTCGGCTCGACTGACTTTGATCCGGCGCGTTGCGTCCAGCACGTTGCCAACACGCAACTCCGCCAGCGTCCGCACGCCGATCAGGATCGCCCACGCACAAGCCAACCGCACCCGCGCCGCCGACCACGGCAGCATGTTGGTATAGTCCCAACCGGCTGCCAGATGGCCCTCGGCCTGGTCCAGGTAACCCCGGTAGAGCGCGCGAAACCGCGGCTCGTTCGCCGCGTCCAGCAGTTCCGCCGGCCTCAGCCCGGCCGGTTTCAACCGCGCCAGCGGCACGTAACATCGACCCAACCGCAGGTCCGCCGGCAGATCGCGCAGGATATTGACCAGTTGCAAGCCCTGGCCGAAGCGGACCCCGCGCTTCAAGAGTTGACCGTCATCCAGCCGTGCCTTGGGAAACAGATGCGCGCGGCAGGTCTTGGTCCAGAACTCGCCGACGCATCCCGCCACGCGATAGGTGTAATCCTCCAGGTCATGGTCCGTCATCAGGGCCGTGATCCGGCCCTCGGACGCGTTGGCGAACCGTTTCAAATCCAACTCCTGGCCGCTGGTGATGAACCCCAGCACCTCGCGAACCCGCAGTTGGTCCTCGGGCGCCAACCGCGCAAACCATCCCAGCACCGTTTCGATCTGCTCCAGCAATCGTCCCTCTCCAGTCGTGCCCTGCTGGCGCGCCAACCCGACCAAATCCACCGGCGTCGGGTCCGGAGACAGGATTCGCCGCTGCAAATCCCGCAGCGCGTCGAGCCGCCGGTCAATGGCGACGAGCTGGGTGTCGGCAATCGTGTCGGTTGCCCGCGCCAACAGGTAGGCGACGCCGATTTGCGGCCGAACTTTGCCGGGCAGCACCCGCAACGTCAGGTAGAACGAGCGTGATACCTCCTTGAGCAGCGCTCCAAAGGACGCGGTCGCCGGGGCGTGCTGGGTGGCAGCGCTCATGCGTCCATCCGGCCAAGCGTCCGTTCGCCACCGCGGATGGGTTCGAACCAGGATCCTGGCAAGGCGGCGCCGTCCCGGCCCGCCGATGGCGGCCCCGCAAACGGCGCGGCCGCAGGCCGGCACCCTACCGAACGCCGGTTCATGGACAGCGGACGCGCGTGTTCATAATTCGTCTGACTCCGCCGCGACTAGCGGTTTTCAGCCAGCCTCTTTTGCCATCGCGCCAGTTGTTTGCGGACCTGTTTCTTACCGGGCGCGCCGAGCACCTCGCGCCGGGCCAAGGCCGCGTCCAGGTCGAATACCTTGAGCGCATCCCGCTCGAAGCGGTTGTCCACGCTCCGCAGTTCCGCCAGCGTCAGTTGGTCTAACCGCTTTCGTTGCCGCTCGGCGAGCGCGACCGCGGCTCCGACCGCGTGATGAGCCTGGCGGAAGGGCCGCCCCTTCCGCACCAGGTAATCCGCCAGGTCCGTCGCCAGGAGCAGCGGATCGCCTGCCGCCGCCCGGCAGGCCGCGGCGTTGACCTGGGTCTTCCGGAGCATCGACGCCAATACACGCACGGTGGACCGCACGGTGTCCGCCGTGTCGAAGACCCGCTCTTTGTCCTCCTGCAGGTCGCGGTTGTAGGTCATCGGCAGCCCTTTCAAGAGGGTCAGCAGGGCCACCAGATTGCCAATCACCCGGCCGGATTTGCCGCGCGCCAGCTCGGCCACGTCCGGATTCTTCTTCTGCGGCATCAAGGACGACCCGGTGGTATAGGCGTCGTCAATCCTGATGAAATTGAATTCCGCCGCGCTCCACAGCACCAGATCCTCGGCCAGGCGCGAGAGGTGCACCCCCAGCAGGGCCCCTCCGGCGCAGAACTCGACGGCAAAATCGCGGTCGCTCACCGCATCCATCGAGTTCTGCGTGAGCCGAGGCCGGCCGTTGGCATCGACAAAGCCGAGCAACTTTGCCACCAGCTCGCGGTCCAGCGGCAGCGTCGAGCCGGCAAGCGCGCCACTCCCCAGCGGACAGACGTTGAGCCGGAAGAAACAGTCTTCGAGCCGTTGCTGGTCGCGTTCGAGCATCTCGAGATAGGCCAGCAGGTGATGCGCCAGCAAGACCGGCTGCGCCCGTTGCAGGTGGGTGTAACCGGGCAGGACCACATCCCGGTGCCGCCCCGCCAGCCGCGCCAGCGACCGTTGCAGCCCGCGGAGATCGTCCGCCAGACCGACGATCTCATCCCGCAGCCAGAGCCGCAGATCGAGCGCGACCTGGTCATTGCGCGAGCGGCCCGTGTGCAGTTTGGCCCCGGCCGACACGCGCCGCGTCAGTTCCGCCTCCAGATTCATGTGCACGTCCTCGAACTCGGTCCGCCAACGGAACCTGCCGGCGGCGATCTCGCGCCCGATCCTATCCAGCTCGCGCACGATCGCCTTGAACTCGGCTCGCGAGAGGACGCCGATCTGCTGAAGCATCCGCGCGTGCGCCATCGAGCCCAGCAGGTCCTGCCGCCAGAGCCGGTAATCGAACGACACCGACTCGGTAAACGCGGCGGTATCGGCGGCGGGACCGCCGGTAAACCGCGCGCTGCGAGAAACCGGAGAACGCGTTTTCATGCTTGATCGCCGCCCACACTGTGCGCCCGGCCCAAAGCAAAGTCACTCCGAATCCGTGCTGACGGGGCCATTTCGCCAACCTGAGGCGTGCACAGCGGACGGACGATGACAGTGGAAAACTGGAAGCAGTTGAAAGCAGGAGTTCGAGGTCTGAGACACGCCTCGCTAGGCTGGACCGCACAACCGCCGCAACCCGGATTCGTCGATAATTCTCACCCCGAGTTTCTGCGCCTTTTCGAGCTTGGAGCCGGCCTCGGCCCCCGCGACGACGTAATGAGTCTTCCGGCTGACGGCGCCGCTGACCTTCCCGCCGAGGGCCTCGATCCTGGCGGTCGCCTCCTCGCGCGTGAGCGACGGCAGCGTGCCGGTCAGCACGAACGTCTTCCCGGCCAGCGGCCCCGGCGCCGCCGCCGGTTGGTAATGCGCCGACTTGAAATTCAGGCCCGCCTGCCGCAAACGCTCGATCAACTTCTGGTGCCGCGGGTCCCCGTGCCATTGCACGATGCTCTGGGCGATCACGCCGCCGACATCCTCGATCTCGGTCAATTGATCCACCCCGGCCGCCAGGAGATCGTCCAGACTGGCGAAACTGCGGCCCAGCGATTTGGCGACTCCGGCGCCCACGTGCAGGATGCCGAGCCCGAAGAGCAGCCGCCACAAATCGTGCTGCTTGCTGGCGGCGATGGCCTCGAGAAAGTTCTGCGCCGACTTCTCGCCCATCCGCTCCAAGGCCGCGACCTCCGCGAGCTTCAGCCGATAGAGATCGGCCACGTCGCGCACCAGGCCGCTCCGGACCAGTTGCGCGATGAGCACCTCGCCTCCCCCCTCGATGTCCAGTGCGCCCCGCGCACACCAGTGCTCCAGGCGGCCCCGCACCTGCGCCGGGCAATCCGGATTCAGGCAACGCCAGTCCACGCCCTCATCCTCGGGGGTGACGCCCGCCGACCGCGACACTTTCGAGCCGCATTCAGGGCAGGTCTTCGGGAACACAAACGCCGTTTCACCCCCCGTCCGCCTGGCCCGAACGACCTCGACTACCGCCGGAATCACCTCGCCCGCCTTCTCGATTACCACCGTGTCGCCGACGCGGATGTCTTTCCGGCGCAGCTCGTCTTCATTGTGGAGCGTCGCGCGGCTGATGGTGCTCCCGGCCAGAAACACCGGCTCCAGCT
>JAGWYX010000531.1 GCA_018969165.1 Verrucomicrobiota bacterium | reverse complement strand
TTTGCCCTGGGGCGTCGTTGCGCGGGCAGTCGAGTATCGCCGAGGATACACTCCTACCCGCACGCCTAGCCCCAGGGCAAATTGGCCGCTGGCAAACTGTATTCTCTCCCAGGGTCTGGTCAGTAAATTCGATATTGCCCCGCGGAAATTATTTATAGAGCGTGGCGACAGCTTCAGGGACAGCAGGAAGTCCTGCACTTGCGCGGGCCGAATCGTATGCACGTCACACTGGAAGGCTTTGGCAAATCGGCGCAGGCGCGCGCGCAAGTCGCACAAATGCCGCGCGCTGACGTGACTCGCCGCCCGGGTCTTGAGCAGGTCCTCAACCAGCGTCTGCGTGCGAATCGGGAGAATATCGGCCGCATGGGTCGAAGCATAATAACGGACGGCCTCAAGGACCGAGCCGTTGCCCTTCAGGATTGACAGCGCCTGCGCGAACTCGCTGGCCGCGCTGTCGAGCGACAAATTAAACGGACACAGGCACTCCTTGGCGCGCACGTATTCCATCCGGCCGGTGTCTTTGAGCACCAGGCTATGGCCGTCCCCCCCGAGCGAGCCGGTCCGTGATGACTGACGCCTCTTCGCGCGCAGATTCGAGGTTTCCGAATGATGGTCGTTTTCGCTCCCGGCCGTCGTAGTACGAGAGGGTGAAAATATTGGCGGCGGGTTGATGGTAAATTTTTACGCTGACGCTTCCTCGCCGGATAATTATCGGGAATTTGGTCTTCATGGCCACACCTCCGAGAACGAGATTCCCGGCGTGATGCGGCGAAAAACTGTCAAGAAAGTGTCAAGGAAACCCGCTTGCGGACGGCGGCAGCCGCGCAAGTGGTTGGAGCGCGGGCGGGGGAGTTGGTAGCGCGTACGGGAATCGCACCCGTCTTTCAGCCTTGAGAGGGCCGTGTCCTAACTGATAGACGAACGCGCCACTGCCAAAACCAACCCCATGTTAGACGCCCCGGGCGCGGTGTCAATGACCGGAGTTTGCCGCGCGGAAGAAATTGCTTTCCGCTTTCGACCGGTTGCGCGAAAAAGGTCCCGATGCGCCTTCACTTTCTGCTCGGCCCGGCGGGCAGCGGCAAGACCATTCGTTGTTTGAGCGAAATCCGCGCCGCGTTGACGGCGTCGCCGGAGGGCGCGCCGCTGGTCCTGCTAGCCCCCAAGCAGGCGACCTACCAGCTCGAACGCCAACTGCTGGCCGAGCCCGCCCTGGCTGGCTACTGCCGGCTCCACATCCTGGCGTTCGATCGCCTGGCGCACTTAGTCCTTACTTCGCTCCGGCGACCGCCACCGCGGTTGTTGTCCGAGGAAGGCCGGGTGATGGTCCTGCGGGCCTTGCTCACCCGGCAGCGGGAGCATCTCCGGCAGTTCCGCGCCAGCGCGCGTCTGCCGGGATTCGCCTCGCAGCTCAGCGAATTGCTGCGCGAGTTTCAGCGCTACCACTGGTCGCCCGCGGTGCTGGACAAACTGGTCCAGGACCTGCCGGCCGACCGCCCGTTGGCGAACAAGCTGCGCGATTTCAGCCGGTTGTTCGAGGCCTATCGCGCCTGGTTGCGCGCGGCGGGTCTGCAGGATGCCGATCACTTGCTCGATGTCGCGGTCGAGGCCTTGGGCGAGCTGCCTTCGCCGGAGCCGGCGGCCACCGGGGTGCCCGGCGACGATCCAAGCCTGACTCCCTCGAGGATGGGAGCCGGCGGGAATCAGAGTCCCACCGGGTTCAGGTTGGCGGGCTTGTGGCTCGACGGGTTCGCCGAGATGACGCCGCAAGAACTCGACCTGCTGGCGGTGGTGGCGCGCTGTAGCGACACGGTCACACTCGCCTTTTGCCTCGATCGATTACCGGAGGAGACCGAGTCGCCGCTCTCCCCGTGGGCAACCGTGGCGCAAACTTTTCGACGTTGCCGCCACCGGCTCGAGGCGGTGACGGGAACCGACTCCGCGGTGGAGATGCTCCCGCGGCAGCCCGAGCGCGGCCGATTTGCCGGCAATCCCGTGCTGCAACACCTGGAAGCGGCCTGGGCCAACTCGCGTGCCCGGCCCGCCGCGGTTCCCGACGGGGGCGAAGTCCCCTGCGCGACCGAGACTGGGGCCAGCCCATTGCGCGTGGTGGCCTGTCCTCATCCAGAAGCGGAAGCAACGTTCGCCGCCCGCGAAATCCTCCGGTTCGTCCGCGAAGAAGGCGGTCGTTTCCGGGACGTGGCGGTTCTGTTGCGCACGTTCGAGGGCTACCACGACGTGTTGCGGCGCGAGTTTAACCGTTACCAGGTTCCCTTCTTTTTAGATCGCCGCGAGCCCATCGCGCATCATCCGGTCGCCGAGCTGACCCGCGGCGCCGCGCGCATCGCCGCCTTCGGATGGCGGCACGACGACTGGTTCGGGGCGTTGAAGACCGGCCTGGTCCACGACGACGAAGCCGAGATTGACGGGCTGGAAAACGAGGCGCTGGCCCGAGGTTGGGACGGCGAGGTCTGGTGCGAACCACTGACTGGTGCGGGGGAGCAGGCGGCCGTGCGACGGTCAGAACGTTTGCGCCAGAAGTTGGTGCCACCCTTCCGGCACTTCACGGCCCGCCTCGCCACCCACGGCGGTCGCCTCACTGGCGCACAACTGGCCGAGGCCGTCACCGGGTTGTGGGCGGCGCTCGAGGTCCCCCGGCGGCTTGAGACCTGGAGCGCGCGCTCGGGCGCCGGACCGGCGGCGCTGCTGCCCGATCCGGTGCATGCGACGGTGTGGCAACAAATGCAGGATTGGTTGCGGAACCTGGCCTTGGCCTTTGCGGAGGAGGCCTTGTCCATGACCGAGTGGCTGCCCATCCTCGAGGCGGGTCTGGCTGGTTTGAGCGTTGGTGCGATCCCGCCAGTGCTGGACCAGGTCCTGATCGGCACGCTTGACCGCACGCGGAATCCGGATTTGCAGATGGCCTTGGTGCTCGGCGTCAACGAATCCGTCTTCCCCGCGCCGCCGCCGCCGAGCCAGTTGCTCACCGAGTTCGAGCGCGAGCAATTGGCCTGGCGCAGCCTCGAGCTGGGTCCGCGGCCCCTGGAGGCCTTGGGGCGCGAGCGTTATTACGGGTACATCGCCTGGACCCGCGCCCGCCGCAAACTCCGCATCACCTTCAGTCAGCGCGATGGCAATGAACGCCCGTTGAACCCGTCGCCGTTCATCACCCGGCTGCTGCGGCTGTGGCCGGCCCTGCGCCTCGAGTCGATGCCGCAACGTCGGCGGTGGCAGGACTGCGAGCACGCCTGTGAGTTGGTGGCCCCGTGGCTGGCCGGCGAGGTGCCGGGAACCGACCGCGGCGACCTCGCGCCGGGGCTCGAGGCCGGCCCTGCACTGGACGAGTTGCGCGCGCGCCTGGCGCGATTTGCGGCCGGATACCGACCCGCGGTGCTCGAGCCGGCGGCCGTCGAACCGCTCTACGGGAGCCGTTTGGAAACCTCCGTGAGCCGGCTCGAACAATTTGCCGCCTGCCCATTCCGGTTCTTCGTCCATTCCGGGCTAAGGGCCGAAGAGCGGCGTCGCTTCGAACTCGATGCGCGCGAACGGGGCAGTTTCCAGCACGAAGTGCTGGCCGAATTCCACCGGCAGCTCCGCGCGGAAGAAAAAGGCTGGCGCGATCTGACACCCGACGAGGCCCGCGCGCGGATGGGCCGGATCGGGGCGGCGCTGGCGACGACCTTCCGGGACGGGCTCTTGCGCGCCGGCGCCGGCGGCGCCTTCACGGCCCGCAGTCTTACCAGCGCGCTGCAGGAGTTCGTGGAGACGGTCATCGGCTGGATGCCGCAATACCGGTTCGACCCGCACGCGGTTGAATTGGGTTTCGGCGCGCCCGGCGATTCGGTGCCGGCCTGGGAACTGGAGCTGGGAAACGGACAGCGACTGGCGCTGCGCGGCAAGATCGATCG
>JAGWYX010000530.1 GCA_018969165.1 Verrucomicrobiota bacterium | reverse complement strand
TTCCGCCAGATCGTGGTCCCTAACTCCTGCCTCCAAAGAAGACGAAACCCTTCCACCACACCCACCCCGCCAAGCCAGGCCAACGGCACCGCGAAATGCAGCCCATAATACGGCCAGTAAGGCCGCTCGACCCAGTGCACCGCCAACACCGTCCCCAACATCACCACCGGGAACAACAAGTCCCTCCGCCGCTGCCATCCGATCAGTATGATGCCTCCAGCGGCAGCCGGCACCACCAAGGCGAACTCGTTCACCATTGCTCCCACCCGAAACTCGTAGCTATCCGCCACCGTCGCTGCGCGTGTCCCGGTGGAAAAATGCGAGCGCCAAAACACTTCCACCGTGTCCTGCCGGTAAAATGCCAGGCCGATCAGGCCAAACGCCACCACCACTGCCCCAGCCCAAACCAGCCCCTCAGACACGGCCGCCAAGCCTCTCCGCCCCGTCGCCGAGCCCTGTCCCCGGCGACTTAACAACTGCCTTGCAACCCAATCGACCACCAAGGCCGGACCCAAGATCATTGCCGTCAACTTTACCTGCAAGGCGCATCCAAACAACACCCCCGATGCCATCAACCGCCTCCATCCTCCGCCGCGGTCATATTTCGACCATGCCCACGCCGCCGCCAACCCCATCGCCATCGCCGGCATCTCCAGCATTACCGACACGCTCAATACGAGAAAATCCGGTGCTGCCACCAGCAAACCCACCGCCACCAAGCCCGCCACTCGACCCGACCGCTCGCTTGCCAGCCCATACAGCGCCACCACCAGAAGCATGGCAAAACCCACGCTCACCAACCGCCCAGCCAAGGCCGACGGCCCAAATACCCGAAACAACAGCGCCACCAACTCGGTATGCAATGGAGGTTGATCGTTCCAGAACGGCCCGTACAGCGCATGGCCCCGGCTCACCAGCAGCGCCTTCATCAATTCGTAGCCCTCGTCCCCACCGAATTGCAATCCCGTACTCAACGGTGCCACAAGCCATAGCGCGAGCCCAAATCCGAGAGGTACCACCCAGTCGATGATCCGCAACTTGAACCCCGCCTTCATCCCGCCCACCGAAAGTTGACAAACCGCCAGAGCAAGACTACGTGCAGTATCGCAAACGTGGCGAACAGTCCCCATTTCAACAAAGGCATGCGCCGTCGCTCGAAGAACACTGCCAACGCGAGGAACATCGGAAACGCCTCCGACGCAAACCGTGTATAGGACGTAAACGTCCCGCTCATGGCAGGCAGAATCGCCAGCACATAGGTCCACACGACGAGGTCTTTGCCCAACCGCCAGATCACCGGCAAGGTGTACACCAGCACAAGGAACATCAGCCGGTCCAGCGTCGAACCCGTAAATTCGTGCCACTGCGTCGGCGTAAACCAGCCGATCACGAACTTCGGCACATCCCACAAGTTACAGACGGAGTGCACCCCCCAGTACTTCTGCGCCTCGATCCCCTCGAACGGGTTCGCCGTCCATCCCCACATCAGCGCCAAGTAAATCCCCCAGCCCAGCAATGGCGCCAACAGCAGCCCGTAAGGCATGCCGTGTGCCGCCCCCGCATCTGCCATTCCTCCTCCCGGTTTCAGACCAGGAGAACTTCCGCCTTCTGCGTCCATCCGCTCCCGCTCCCGTTCTACCCACTGCCATCCTCGCATCGGTCCCACGGGCCTCCGCATCAGCAAATGCCACCCGATCGGCAGCACGCAAAACACCCCCACCGCCCGCGCCAGCGGCAGCATCGACGCGCTCACCCACGCCACCCCGTACCGACGCCGTTCGAGTCCAAACCACAATCCCACCACCAGGAGAAAAAACACCGGCTCGCTGTAGAGGAATTGGTAGAACAACGATCCCGGAAAAACCGCCAGCCATACCAAAGCCCACTTCGCCACCGACTCGCCAAACCTCCGCCCCGCCGCTGCGTAAAATAACACGAACGCTGCCGCCGACAACACGTTAGCGAGGATCATCCCGACGATCACGTCGTGCCCACCGGTGAGTGCCGAAACCCACCGGACCAGAAGCGGCCATAACGGGTAAAACGCGTCCGAACGCACGCCCGGCCCGTATCCCAGCTCGCTCAGAAACAAGTAATGCGCCGCGTCCCACGTCGCGAAATGGCTCGCGAAAATCGGCCCTCCCGTCCGGGGCCAGCGCATCATCACCCCGTAAAACTTGTCCATATCCAGGTCCGGCCACAGAACGAGCATGCCGCATACGCCAGCCAGATAAACCCCCTTCGCGAACATTATCCATGCCAGCAGCCATGACAAGCGAGCCTTCACTCGGCAACCCCCTCCCGTGAGTAATTCGCGGAGCGCGGGTTGTCCCCAACCCGCAGCATCCTCGAAGGGCGGGCACGCTGCGGCTTGGGACAAGCCGCGGTCCGACCGTTGGCGCTCCCAGTTCCCTTCATGATCCCAGCGCGTGCACCGAGGTGCCAAGAACCTCCGATAACACCCAATCTGCCCCCAACGCCTGGGCCAGCCCGTCGCCGTCCTACCCGCGCCTCTGCCTGTAACCCTAAACGCCGGCCAACTCCTTGGCCTTCCACCCAAACCTTGCGTTCAACCAAAAGTTCCACACGCTCACCAGCACGATGGCAATGAAGTTGGAAAGATAGACATTCCAATGCCACCCGTAAACCTGCAAATTCAGCAACAACACGCTCCACCCGATCCCGGCCGTGCAGATCACGTTAAACTTCGCGAACCGGCCACCCCGGGCCTTCCATCCACCTGCGGCGCACCTGCGAAACGTCCACTGGTCGTTCCACAGAAAATTATTCACGATCGCCACTTCTGCCGCGATGACTTTGCTCAGCGTGAGGTTCCAGCCGAGCAGCCGCGGATCGGCCAACAACCAGATCAGCGCCATATCCACCGCCACCCCGCTGCCCCCGACGACACAGAACCGCGCGTAACGGCCAAAGAGCCGTCGCCAGGACGAATTCAGGCTCAGTTGCATACTCACTCACTGATGCGTGTTGCCGTAGCCGAATCGTTTGGTGTCCCGCCTTTCGGCGGTCTCGTTTGTAGCCAGCACCGCACACTCCCCGTCACCGCCTGAAGGCGGCACCACCAGCCACGCCGTCCCGTAGCTTGAACTCTAAATTTGGACACACAAGCCCTCACCCCGGCCCTCCCATCGGATGGCAGAGGGTGAATCGATCTCCGTCTCCCGATTCATGCTGGCCCATTGACCTCGCCCCACGCCCGACGCCGATGGCGGGGCAGACCATGGCCCGTTCAGGGACGTTGGCAGGCATCCACGCTTCACCGCTTCCTATATGTCGAGTGCGCCTCCAGCCAAGACACGTCCCGGTCTGTCGCCGACGTGTACTTCCGCGCCTGCGCCGTCCCCAGGTGCGGGTTGGTTGTCGGCTCCAGCCACCGGTGGATTTCCACGTGCCCGTCGGCAAACGACACGTTCCCGCCCCCACTATGGTAGCTGGCCGGGTAATCGATTATGTAATACGGTCGCGGGTTCCCGTTACCTTCCGGTGTGCCCGTGTTGCTCATGTCGATGGCGAAATAGGCGTCGTTGATCGAGTCCCTCCGCTCGTCAAGAGTCACGAGGATATTCGCTGGTGATTGGATATCGGTCAGCTTGTAAAAGGTTGCGTAATTGGTGCCGTAACCACCCACCCAACTCGGCGGTCCCAGGGGGCGAACTGGGTCCATGCGGCAATTCATTGAGACGCTCCGCACGTTCCGCGTATGATCGCCCGGACATTTGTAGATGGCCGCGGCCTTGGCATAAGGCGCCAGCAGCGATTTCGTCGGATCGACCAGCAGGGCCGCGTTCGTGGCATCCGTTTTTCGCGCCATGGTCCCGGCGACCCAATCCACCGGCACGCCCAGGTTATCGATGCTGTCGAGGTTCATCACCAACTGCTCCCGGTTATCCCCGGCGTACAG
>JAGWYX010000529.1 GCA_018969165.1 Verrucomicrobiota bacterium | reverse complement strand
CCTTGCCGTACTCGCGATGCTCGGCCCGGTCGACTCCACCGCCGAGGTCGTGGGCGAGGAGTTGCATCCCATAGCAGATGCCGAGGATGGGGATGTCGAGGTCGTAGACGCCTCGGTCCGGCCGGGGCGCGCCGTCGTCGTAGACCGACGCCGGACCTCCCGAGAAGATCAGTCCGCGAGGGGAGCGGTGGCGAACCTCGGCGGCGGAGATGGTGCCCGGCACCAGTTCGCAGTACACCTTCGCCTCCCGGACGCGCCGGGCGATCAGCTGGGAGTATTGCGATCCGAAATCGAGGACGAGGACGGTGTCGTGGGTGACCCGCCCGGAGGCGCCGTCACGCTTGTGGAGGCGGTCGTCGGCCGCGACGCTCACGCCCTGCTCATCGGTGACTTCCACATCCTTCTCCCAGGATACCAACTGCAGGTTGCGTCGACGATTGATGAACGCGTTCCACTTCGTTTGTGCTCGGTCGCCGTGCTCAACTAATGTTGACACGGCCAATGACAGAACAGCTCTACAAGCTTCTCGACAAAGACGGTCGCGATTCTGCGTACGACGGGACCCGCTATCCGCTTCCTGAAGGGAGCATCCCCGGCGCGTGGGCGCCACCCGTTCGCGACCCAAAGATCCTGTGGCGCGGCTATCAGCTCACGTCCGACCTCTTCGTCGACGCCGCCGCGTCGCGCGGGCCCCAGAGGCTTTTTCTGGTCGAGACCAAGGGCAAGGTGAGAACGAGTTCCCGCAGGGTGGCCGCTGAATCCGTTCGGCTCGTGCACGAGATCACTCCGGACTGGGAAGAGCTGCCGGTTCACCCCGAGCTTCGAGCACTCCTCACTTCCCTGTGGCGAAAGGAAAATGGGCCGGCCGCCGCTCTCCCTCAATGGGCAAGCCTCACGACGCTCTGGCTCGATCACCAGAACCTGACCCACGCCTCCTTCTCCGGCGTTTCCCTTGCCGCCGCGGTGTGTGCCGGATCAGACCTCTCTGGGGCGGATCTTCGGCGAGCCGATCTCACCCTTGCCGACTTCACCGGCGCCTCTCTCTTCCGGGCCGACGTGAGCGGGGCTACCCTCACCGGAGCCAGGCTGCGCCGGGCCGACGCCAAAGAAGCCGACTTCCGTGGCGCCGCCCTCAACGCGGCTGATCTCCGGCGGGCGAATCTTTCGGGAGCCGACCTGCGGAATGTTGATTTGCGCAGGACGTCGGTGCGGGGCGCGAAACTGAGTGGAGCCGACCTGAGGGGGGCCAGGATTTCACGGGCGCAGCTCCTGACGTGCCGCTACTGGTGGGAGGCCCGCCTCGAGGGCGCGATGATCGACGGCGAGGTCTGGCCCTCGGCCGATGAGGCCAGGGCAATGATTCGATCCAGCCGACCCGGGCGGGCGCTGTAGGAAGCTCCCGGGTCAACTCACCCGTCCATTGTGGGCACGGTTTGTTGTAGCCGTTCAGGGGAAATGTCCGCTTAACTGTTCAGCAGAAATGTCCTCAGGCGGCAGATTCAGCTTCCGAGGTGGCTGAGTACAGCCGGTGTGGGATTGAGGTGGTTTGGTGAAGGACGGTCAGTGAGCCGTCGGGGCGTTGGTGGACGGAGACCCGTTTCCGGGCCCAGGAGGCTCCATCAGCGCCTGGTTCGAGCTGCAGGACCTGGTTGTTGATGGTCACGGTGTTGTCCAGCCGAACCACACGTGGGAAGACCCAGCAGAGCGTGTCCTCCACGCCCAGGGCGAGATCCCAAGGCCGCCACGCTGGATCTGGATTGAAAGCCTCCTTACGGAAACGCATGTTGTGGCGACGTAAGTAGATGGCCAGTGCTCGGTTTGCACCTTCCAATGTCTTCACGTCGATGGCGCGCAGTTCGCTCACCAGGCGGTCCTGCATCGTGCGCCACAACCGCTCGATGCGGCCTTTGGCTTGCGGGGATCTGGCCTGGATCAACGCGACCCCCATTCGCTGCAATGCCTTGCTCAAGTGCGAAAGGTACTTCTCCTGTTTCTCGGTGCGACGCTCGCTCAACATCAGCGCTGTGCGATCCGTGTAGATCGCGGCCGGAATACCGTTTTCCTCAACGATGGTGCGGATAACCTCGAAGTAGCCGTTCATCTGCTCGGACGTGTAGAAACGCGCCCACACCTTGTTCGTGGCGTCATCGATTCCGCCAATCAGCGTGAGGTGCTGGCCACGCCCTTCCAACCAATCGTGCGTGCTTCCATCCATCTGGATAAGCGCGCCCTCCTGCGCGCGCCGAACCCTTCGCCGGCGATGGCGCGAACGCTTCTGGGGCATCGGCGCGCCAATGCCCTCCAACGCCAGATACCGGCGCACGGTGGAGCGTGAGAGATCGATGCCGTGCCGCTCCAACAAGAATTCAGTGAACTGCTCTTGGTTCGTTCCTGGGTATCGCTCTCGATACAGTGACGTGACTTGCCCGGCCAACTCTGGTGGGCACGCATTTGCTGGCCGCTTGCAACGCCCGCGGTGGGGAAGCCCGGCCACTCCCTCATCGTCGAACCTCTCCCGCACCCGGCGCAGTTGCCGCACCGACATCCCCAAGGCGGAAGCTGCCTCACTCGGTGAAATCTGGCCTGCCTTTAGGGCAACCAGCGCAGATAGTCGCTGTTGGTCTCGCTCACTCAAGGTAATCACCCCCAGATTGTCCGGACAGATTCCCTGAACAGTTACAGCGGACATTTCTGCTGGACACACACATGAGCGCCAACCTTGTCCGCCCGATGTCCGCGAAGCGCCAGTAGGCTGGGTAGGTGGCCATCCGCAAGGTTTTCGGATCCGACGACGAATACGCCCTGCTCATCACGCCTGGGGAGACAGAGGGGCAGCGGCGAGGCCCGTCCATCGAGGAAATCAGGATGGCGGCACCCTACGGCGTCGTGGGAACGTTTGACCAGGCGTATCGAAGGGCAGGAGGCCACACCATCGGCGGCCCCGACGATTCCGCGTTCCAGATTGAGGAGCGAAGCCTGGCACTTGCCACCAATCTCATGCTCGGCAACGGCGCCCGATTTTATGTCGACAGTTCGCACCCGGAGTACTGCACGCCGGAGTGCACATCCATCTTCGACTACATCGCACACACCAAGGCCGGCGACCTCGCAGTCACCACGGGAGCGGCGGATTTCGCCGCACGGATGAACGCGCACGGGCTGCCGATGACCGCAGCCGTCTACCACAACAATCACGATCATAAGGGCGATAGCTGGGGAACCCATGTCAACTTCCTCGTCGCCGCGAATGCGTTGCCGGAAATCATGAGGTTCTTCCCCATCCACCTCATCACCTCACAGATCTTCTGCGGCGGTGGCCGCGTTGGCGGCAATTCCGACTCGCGCGGCGTACAACCACGTTTCCAACTTTCCCAGCGAGCGGACTTTACGGTGATGGATTACTCGTTGGACACGATGCACGACCGCGGTGTCATGAACACCCGCGATGAGCCACATTCCGGACCTGACTACGCACGGCTCCACGTCATCAACTTCGATGCCAATATGTCGGAGCTGGCCACTTTCCTCAAGATCGGAACGTCATGCATCGTCCTGGCCATGATCGAAGATGGCTGGTTGCAGAAGCACGCACACGACCTTGTCGTCACCAACATGGCGCAGACGTTCCAAGCGGTTTCGCGAGACATCACCCTCAAACGGCCGTTTCGGCTTGCCGACGGAAGTCGGATCTCCGCCCTCGAAGCCCAAGCACGTTTGCTGACCGAAGCCAAGCGGTATGCCGAGGAGCGCGGACTTGGCTTCCTCGAACCCGGCGAGGGCGAAACGGTCCTCGAACTGTGGGAACAAACGCTTCAGGTACTGGAGCAAAACCCCATGGCCGCTGACGGGCTGGACTGGCCACGCAAGCTGGCGTTGATTGACAGCTACGATGCGAAAGGTTCGTCTCTTCACAAATTGGTGC
>JAGWYX010000528.1 GCA_018969165.1 Verrucomicrobiota bacterium | reverse complement strand
TGGACGGCGGGTTGTTCCAGGCACAGGCCGACGCGGGCCTGGGGGTGTTGCTGGCGCAATTGGGCCAGCCATTCCCAGAGGGCTTCGGGGGCGGTGTCGATGACGACGGCTCGGCGCTGGCCGGTGGCCGTGTCGATCAGGCACAGATCGGCCTTTTTGTCGGAGCGATCCAGGCCAATGACCAGGTCGTAGGGCAGTAGGGTGGGCATGGGATGATGAGGGGTTGGGGGTTGGAGGTTTATTTTTGGTTCCCGCAGGCTTGACCCGGCGACAGCAATATAGAAGAGTCTTGAGGCGATCCTCAGACGCCCTCTTGAGTAGTCGTTGAGGGTCAAGCCGCGCCCGGCGGGCGGTCCATAAAGCTCAAAGTCGTTGGAGCGACTGATCGTTAGCAGACCTGACCCGCCGGGAGCGGGAAATTGATGAACCGGATACCAACAAAGCTGGTCGCCGACCAGCGCCGATCCGGCGGCGGCGAAGTTATTCACCGTCGGCGCGGCGGGGAATTCCTGCGGCCCACCGCCCCGCCGATGAATAACTTCGGATGACCTATATTGTCGTTAGGTGCTTATATTATGAATCGTTTTCGAGCTGTTCTTCGCGCGCTGCCAAGCGAAAGGTGGCACGCGTTCAGTAGTACTCAACCTTGGGCTTCCTTGGGTATCGCCCGCAGACTATTGCGCATCGGACGCGTCCTGTTCGGGGTCGTCCTCACCGCGTCCCTAATTGTTCTCGGAGCTCTTGCGATCTATGTGCTGACCCGTGGGGCGCATTGGGCTCGCACAGGAGTTGGGTTGGGGGCCTTGGCGATCTTCCTTTCAGTCCTGGCTTATGGCGCGGCGCGGATGTACATTTGGCGACCGGTCGGACGGATGTCGCCACCGGCGAGTGATGGTTCACCACCGGTCGAACCACTACCGACTAGAACGCCGAGGCCCCTGTCGTGGCATCCAGCACCACGTGTCGCACGTAGTGTCACTCAGCGTTGCGTAGGCACTCAATGAACCCGCCGAACCAGACGGTGGACCGAATGACGAGGAGCGCGGCCAGCCAGTGGTTCCGGTGCGAACGCCCCGGGCGCGCTCCTCGTCATCGGTCACCTTTTCGTTAGACGGCTATGCACGCCTGCCGACATTGCGGACGAGAAAACCAAGACGACGCCGAACTTTGTGCGGAGTGTGGTCTTGATTTCGGACCTTCTGCCATCGAGCGAGCCGTTTCCCAAGTGCGAGCGCAGAGTGGTAGTTTCTTCCGTTGGCGAGCAGCGTCTATCATCCTCATTATTCTCATGGTCATTTACGGACTCACCGTACCGCTGAATCTCTGGCTCGCTACGGCTGCTTCCCAGCGTGGCGACCTCCACGTTACCCCCCGAACGATGTACTGGGCAGCATTCTGGAGCGCGGTGGTCGCGATTCTGTGTTTCGCAGCGTGGCGGCTGATGCAGCGTCAGAGTCGGGTGTTCATTGCTGCGAGTGCTTGGGCGGTAGCGGCAGCCCTTTTCATCGTGATGCGCACTTGGGTTGCCGGGCTTCTTCATGGACAGAATCCTTTCCCTGTGCTTGAGGCGGTCTTGACATGGCTGCCGATGTTGTATGCCATCATTTATGCACTTCGTGAGAGCAAGCGAGAGAACGCCGTCTAACCAGCCGCTGCAGGCAACAGCCGCCAGCCACGCTGGTTGCGCCCGTCTCGGGAGATTCGCTGCTCCCGGGTTTCGGCGATGCTCCCCGTCAGGCGGCTGTGCCTGAGCTCACCTCTGAGGTAATCCGGCAAGGGATTTTTCAAACTTTTTTCACCGGGTTTTTGAAAGGGCTTTTGCCAAGTTCTACCCTGTTGTAGCGCGCAGTGCTAATCCGTGGAGGGAGGAGGCAGCCGTCGCCGCGCTCTCCGGGGGTGGAGGTTTCGTGGTCGCGGGAATAATCCGGCTTGATCTCCGGGGTGCAATCGAGTTTCCCAGAGGACATCCAAGTCCGCGCCGACAGTTTCACCGGGGATCGCCCTGACTGCCCCCAAGGTTGTTCGGGGCGGCTGCATCGTCACGGCTTCTACGCACGCTTCTGCGCACCCACCGGGGCCGAACGCTTCCGGGTCCAACGTTTTCTATGCGTGAGCCGCGGGCACACCGTCTCGGTGCTGCCCGGCGGGCGATTGACGTACCGTCCTTTGGAAGTCGGGCGCCTGGAGGGGTTCTTCGATACGCGAGCTTGCGGGCCGGTTCCGGTTGCATCCGGTGTATGATGTGCAGTGGATTTTACGGGGCGAGCTTGGGGAAAAGCACGGCCGGTTCCACTGCCACGCGGTATTGAACGGTCTGCCGGCGTGGGCGATCAACGACAAGACCCTGGGGGTGGCGGCGTCCTTGTGGCGTGGCTGCCGGGGTGGTGGCATTGCGGAGATCGAACGCTACATCCCGGCCTTGGACGGCGCGGGATACTTGGTGAAGGGGCTGGAGGGTTGGGACGTGCATGGTGCCCGGCTCTACGAACTTCGCAAGTTTGGCCGATCGGACGTGTTGATGTTTTCGCGGTCGTGCGTTTGGGAGATCGAACGACGGGCGCGGAGATATGAGGCATGGGCCACGCGTGGGCATGACCAGGAGCCGCCGCAAGGGCGCCTGGGAGCCAACCCACGAAGCTGCGTCCAACCGTCTACAGAAGGCAGCAACTGTCTCCGTTCCCTGGTGCAGGCTTAGTCCCCCCACGATGACCTTCCAGGGCCGACTAAATGGGTCCTGGGAGCAGTGGAAGTAAACGCACCGTGCGGCCTGGGTTGAGAGGCCTGGGCGGGTTGAGAACGAACGGGAGAACAGACAGTGAGGGCCGGGGGCGTGCGCTCCAAGGCGGAAAGATCGATGGCATCCGGGGTCCTGGTCCCCCCGCGCGGAGCGCGGGGGGCCAGGACCCCGGAGCCTACCTTGTAGACCTCGTGTGTACAGACCCGATCATGCTTTGGACCTGACCGCCCAAGATCGGTGCCGCCCTGGGCGCCGGGCTTGTCTAAGGCGCATCCCTCACCGCGAGAAATACGGGGTGCCCTTTTGGGGTGTGGAGGAGGTGGAAAACGTGCGCCTGGGGCCAACGTGGAGCGATTTTTTCCAACCTTTGGCGGTCATGCGGCAGTGGCAGTGCTTCGGTAGGGCTGCGAGTGAATCCGCGCAGCCTGGGCCTGGAGCACGTCCGGCGGCAAGGACGAGCAAACTCGTGCCTCGGCGTCGGTATTGACAAAGGGAAAGAAAGGCTTAGCTTACACTCAATTGCCCAGGGGTTAGGGGAGCAAGGAGAAAAGGTAGCAAATGAAACGAAACGTTCTGCTCTCGTTGGCGGTGCTTGCGGTGACGCTGCCCGCAATCGCTCAAATCTCGTCCTCCAACGTGAGCTCCGACTTCGTCGTGGCTGATCGGGGACCGTTTTGACGGACGTGGCAGCGGATGACGCCGTTGACCAACTACCTGACCGGTGCCACCGTTGATAATGTGGAGCAATACGTTGAATTAGACAATGGCGCGTGCTACCTGGACGCGAGCGGCCAATACGTGGATTCCCTGGACCTGATCGAGTTGACGCCAACCGGCGCGGCCGCCGTCCACGGTCAGACCAAGGCGTATTTTGCTCCCAATATCAACACGGCCGGTGCCATCACGCTGGTGACCACCTCAGGCCAAACGTTCAAGTGGCATCCCTTGGGACTTTACTACCGCGACGTGGCCTCGGGCCAGGTGGCGTTGATCGCGCCGATTAAGGACACCATCGGCGTGCTGGTGCCGCCCAACACCATCATCTTTTCCAACGCCTTTTCTGGTCTCAATGCCTCCATCCTGCTGACGTATGCGCACAATGGCTTCGAGCAAAGCGTCCTGCTGTCCGAGCGCCCGCCGGCGCCCGACCTGTGGGCGGGCTTTCCGGTGGGGTCTTCCCGGCTGGAAATCTGG
>JAGWYX010000527.1 GCA_018969165.1 Verrucomicrobiota bacterium | reverse complement strand
CGGCGGACCGCGGGCCATATCCGCATTTCATGCTCAAGGAGATCTTCGAGCAACCGCGCACGGTCGAGAACGCCATGCGCGGGCGGATTGATTTTGACGAGGCGACGGCCAAGTTCGGCGGGCTGAACCTGACGGCGGCCGAGCTGCGGAGCATTGACCAAATGGTGCTGATCGCCTGCGGCACCAGTTGGCACGCCGCCCTGGTCGGCGAGTATCTGTTCGAGGAACTGGCGCATCTCCCGGTCGAGGTCGAATACGCCAGCGAGTTCCGGTATCGCAACGCCCCGATCGAGAAACACACCCTGGTCCTGGCCATCACGCAGTCTGGGGAGACTGCCGATACCCTGGCAGGCCTGCGCGAATCCAGACGGCGCGGGCACAAGGTGCTCTCGATCTGCAACGTCGTCGGCAGCACCATCGCCCGCGAGGCCGACGGGGGCATTTACCTCCACGCCGGGCCCGAGATCGGGGTCGCTTCGACCAAGGCCTTCACCTCGCAGGTGACCGTCTTGACGCTCCTGGCGCTGCTGATGGGACGGCTGCGCATGCTGTCCAACAGCCGGGCGATGGAACTGATCCGCGCCCTGGAGGCGGTCCCCGCGCAGATCGAGCGTGTCCTCAAGCAGAACGACGCCATTCAGAGCCTGGCCCGGCAATACGCCTCGGCGCAGAATTTCTTCTTCCTCGGGCGCCAGTACCATTTTCCCGTTGCCCTCGAAGGCGCGCTCAAGCTCAAGGAGATTTCCTATATCCATGCCGAGGGCTATCCGGCCGCTGAAATGAAACACGGCCCGATCGCCCTGATCGACGAGAAGACCCCGAGCGTGTTTGTCATCCCCACCGGGCCGCTCTACGACAAGACCCTGAGCAATCTCCAGGAGATCAAGGCACGCAAGGGACCGATCCTGGCGATCGCCACGGAAGGCGACACGGCGATTGCGGGCCTGGCGGACGCGGTCATTTACGTGCCAGCGATCCACGAGCCGCTTTCGCCGCTGTTGACGGTGATCCCCTTGCAGTTGCTGGCCTACCACATCGCCGTTGAACGCGGGTGCGATGTGGACAAGCCGCGGAACCTGGCCAAGAGCGTCACGGTGGAATGAGCCGAGCCCCGGCCGCTCCGAGTCAAGGCACCGCGGCGGTCGCGTCCGGCCTCGGTCGGCTCTGGAGGGTGAGGGTTGCCGGGGTCAAGCCTGGCGCGGTGGCCGTGAGGGTGATCGGACCTGGCTGGCGGGTCGATTGCACGATGATCTGGGCCAGGCCGTTGAACACGCTGCGGCTCCAGTCCACGGGCTTGGGTGGCTGGTGAATCTCCAGGCGGACACCCCGGTTGATGCCGCCTTGGCCGGCGTTGTTCCTGACCACTACGGCGATCGTGTTTTGGCCCGTGTGAAGGAGCCGAGTGATGTCGAAGGTGGATGAGGCGGACCAATCGTGCGATTCGCCCGCCGGTTGGCCATTGACGAAGACCCAGCCGTCGTCGTCGATCATCCCAAAATGGACCGACACGCCCCCGGCGGTCCGGTCACCAGCGCTCAATTCAAAGTGAGTGCGAAAGACCGCGGACTGACCCGGCGTCAAGGGACCGCCTTGGCTGCCGACATCAACGGAACGCCAGCCCGCATCATCGTAGCGCTCGGCTGTCTCCGGCCGGTTTTGGGGAGCGGGAACAATTGTCAGACGCCAGTTATCGAGCGCACGCTCGACGACGGTTGGTTGGCTCACGTAAGTGTCCGGCTGGTGACAACTGGGGTCGCCATTGCCGACGCCCAGAATCCGGCCGGGCCCGCGGAGGTCGAAATGGACGAGGTTGTTGGCGGTTGGCACGAGCTGGCCGGCCGGATCGGCGACGGCGACGGTGATCACGCTGACGTCACGCGCATCGGCGTCGAGAGTCACCCGGTCGGGTGCAAGGTTCACGGCGGCGGGGGCGCCGGTGGTCTGGACTTTGGTTTCGGCGATGACCTGGCCGTTACGATAACCTTTGGCCGAGAGCGTGCCGGGTTGGTAGGGGACCTGCCAGCGGAGGTCGCCATTGCGGGGCATGGGACGGCGACCCAGGCTCTGGTCGTTGAGGAACAGCTCGACTTCGTCGCAGTTGCTGAAGCAGCGGACATCGATCGGCTGGCCTTCGCGTCCCGGCCAATTCCAGTGGGGCAAGAGGTGGAGGACAACCCGGTCGGTCCACCAGGCCTGGTAATAGTAGAAATTATCCTTTGGGAAACCGCAGGTGTCCATGATACCGAAGTGGGAATTGATGCAGGGCCAGGCGTAAGGGGTCGGTTCGCCCCGGTAATCAAAACCAGTCCACACGAACCCGCCGGAGAGCCAGGGGCGGGCGGCGAAGTATTTCCACCACACCTCGGCGGTGTGGCCCCAGTCCGGGGCGTGGTCGTCGTAGGCGCTCATGTAGCCGCGGGCGCGGTCGTTGGCATAGACGCCGCGGGTGCAGAGCGTGCTGGCCTGTTCGGTGCCCACCTCGGGTTGCCGCGGGTGCTGGCGGTGGTAGGCGTCCATCTCGGAGCCGACGTGGTAATTCCAGCCGCGCACGTCGATGACGGAATTGATGTTATTGGTGTAATCATTGCCGACCGGGGCGGCGTAGGTGGCCAGGCGCGTCGGATCGAGGTGATGCACCAGCCGCTGCATGGTGGCGGCGATGCGCTTGCCGGCCGGCGTGTCCTGGACATCGAATTCCTCGTTGGCGATCGACCAAATGACGACACTGGGATGATTGCGATCCCGCAAAACAAGCGCGCGCAGGTAAGCCAGGTTTTGCGGGTCGCTGCCGAGCAAACGGTTCTCGTCCATGACCATCAGGCCCAGGCGATCGCAAGCCTCGAGCAGCTCCGGCGTCGGCGGGTTGTGGGAGGTCCGGATCGCGTTGCAACCCATCGCCTTTAACCGCTCCACCCGGAAGGCCTGCAGCCGGTCGGGCAGGGCCGCGCCCACGCCGGCGTGGTCCTGGTGATTGCAGGTGCCTTTGAATGCACAGGGCTGGCCATTCAAAAGAAAGCCGCGCTCCGCATCGAACGCAATCGTGCGGATGCCGAAATCCGTTTCGGTTTGATCGGTGGCGGCGCCGGCGGACTCGAGGGTCGTCACCAGCTTGTAAAGCCGCGGGGTGGCCGGCGACCAGAGGGCCGGCGAACGCACCCGCGTCGTTTGTTCGACCGTGGCGGCCGACCAGGGGCGCACGGCGACGGTCCTGCTGGTCTCGGCGACCGACCGGCCTTCCGGGTCGAGTATCCGGCAGCGGACTCGAGCCTCGACGGCGACGGATTGAGCATTGGTCAATGTCGTTTGGACGTGGATCGTGGCGGGTCCGTTCGGCATATTATTCGGGAATTGGCTATAGATGAACGTACCGGCGGGGGCCACGGCCAGGGAACTGGTTTTGAGCAGCCAGACATGGCGATAGATGCCGGCGCCTTCGTAAAACCAACCTTCGAATTCGGAGGCATCGACGCGCACGGCCAGGACATTCTTGCCGCCGTAACGGGCCACGTCGCTGATGTCGTAGCGGAAGCCGCTGTAGCCGCTCTCGTGGTGGCCGAGCCGGTAACCGTTCAGAAACACGCGGCAGTCCCGAAATACGCCGTCGAACTGAAGCCACAGCCGGCGACCCGCGTCCTCCGACGGGAGGGTGAAGACGCGGCGATACCAACCCACGCTGTTTTTGGAGAATCCCGGCCCGACCGGTTTGAAACCGTGCGAAGTGTCCGCAGTGGGATCGAACGGCAGTTCGATCGCCCAGTCGTGCGGCAGATTCAGTGTGCGCCAGGAGGAGTCGTCGAAGCGCGCCTGCGCCGGGCCGCGGCTCGAGCCCGCCTTGGCCAGGTCATCACCGGGGCCCCAATCATCGCCGAGGTGGAACTTCCAGCCGAAATCCATGAGCAACTGCTCGCGCGGTCCGCTGGCTAGGGCGTGG
>JAGWYX010000526.1 GCA_018969165.1 Verrucomicrobiota bacterium | reverse complement strand
TCGCCACCTTTCATGCGAAATGCGAAGGTGACTGATCACCCGGGCCGGCCAGCCGCCGAATCCGCCGCCCGCTACGATCGGCGATCGGCCTCCCGGCCCGCGGCGTCGGCCCGGGCCCGGGAATCCCCGGCGTTACCGCTGTGGGAGCGTCGGCGGGAACGGCTGCGCCGCACGCTGCTGGAGCCGCCACCGGACTGGCTGAACAGCGATGAACTCGAGGCCCATCTGGACGGGATGCCCGCGCGCTACTGGGAACTGCTGAGCGCGGCGGACCTGCGGTGGCACCTTCGAACCATTCGCACGTTTCTTCAGAGCCTGGCGGCGGCCGACGCGGCAGGCACTACGCCGGCGGTTCGCTGGCGGCATCGGCCCAGACAGCGACTGACCGAGGTGCTGGTCTGCACGTGGGACCGCCACGGTTTGTTGGCCAAGGTGGCGGGCGCTTTCGCCCTCGCCCGGATCAACATCCTTCGCGCCTATGCCTACACCCGCCGCGACGACGTTGTGCTCGACCTATTTGCCGTCGGTGATCCCCACGGCGACCCCATCCGGGACGAAGCCTGCCTGGAGAAGATGGCCTTGTTGTTGGAGGCCTCCCTCAGCCGTCCATTGAGTGTGGCCTTCGTCACCAACGACTCCGGCGCCAGCGCAGCGGACACCCTGGCCGGGCACTCCGGATCCGCGTCCGAACCACCTGCCATCCGCTTCCACAACCCGGGCCTCAGCGATTTCACCCTGCTCGAGGTCCACGCGACGGATCGCCTCGGGTTGCTGCATGACATCCTCCAAGCGCTTGCCGATTGCGATCTCGATATCAGCCATGCCTCCCTGAACACCGTTCACGGCCAGGCGCACGATCTCTTTCACCTCAGCGAACGTGCTGGCGGCGGAATCCTGGACCTGCGACGCCAGGCGACGATCCGGGATCGCCTCCGGGAACGGCTTGGGCACCGGCCTGATCCGGCGTAAGCCGGAGCAGCGGCCCGGTGTTGCACGCCGGGTGAGGACCGGCTGTTGGTCTGCCCCTATCGGCGGACAGGACGCAAGTCGCGCCTTGACATTCCCCGCCGCTTCCGTTGCCTTCGGATCGCATGAAACGGAAGATTCTGGTCATCTTGTCCAACCGACACAACCGGCTTCAGAAGGCGCGCTTTGTGGAGCTGGACTGCGACGCCAAGGGCAACATCCTCAAGGAACACCCGCTGCGGGCCCAGCCGCGCGTGGCGCGGTATGATGAAATCTGGGAAAACGACGACGGCAAGACCACGTGGTCGTCGTGCTTTCGCTTCAAACGCAGGTACCGGCATCCACTCGAGCGACCCAGCCGGGGTTGAGCCAGAGCCCGCTTTAAAACCAGCTCTTCACCGCGGAATGGGGTTGCCGGAGTCGGACCCCGGCGGCAAACTCGCGCTCAGCCCAACACTCGATGAGAATCTCCATCCTGGCTCTTGCCGCCGGACTGACCCTGGTCCCGGCAGGGTCGAGCCCGGCCGCGGCCGAGCCGGACCTGATCCTGCACCACGGCCGGGTGGTGACGGTGGACGCGACCTTCAGCGTGCGGCAGGCCATCGCTGTCGCCGGAAACCGCATCACCGCCGTTGGGAGCGACGCCGCGATCCTGGCGCTGAAGGGGCCCAAGACGGCCGTCGTGGATCTGGGGGGCAAGATGGTGCTGCCCGGGCTCATCGACTCGCATGTGCATCCGGGTGCCGCGATGACCGAGTTCGCCCATCCGGTGCCCGACATGGAAACCATCCCGGACGTGCTGAGCTATGTCCGGGCACGGGCCCAGGCCCTCCCGCCGGGCCATTGGATCGAGGTCAGCCAGGTCTTCATTACCCGGTTGCGCGAGCAACGTTATCCGACCCGCGCGGAACTGGACCAGGCCGCCCCACGGAACCCGGTGATCTTTTCCACCGGCCCGGACGCCTCGCTCAATTCCCTGGCGCTCACGCTCAGCGGGATCGACCGGAATTTCCAGGTCAACGACGGCGGGGCGGGATTCGTCGAAAGGGAACCGCGGACCGGTGAACCGACCGGGATTCTGCGGAACTGCACGCGGTTCGTCAAAGTGCGGCGCAATGGTAAAACGCCGACCGCGGAAGACTATTACGGGCGCACGCGGCAGTTATTCGCCGATTACAACTCGGTGGGGCTGACCACGGTTTGCGACCGGGATGCCAGTCCGGCGGCGATTGCGCGCTACCAAACCCTGTTGGCCCGCGGCGATCTGACGGTGCGCCTGGCGATTTCGCAGCACATCGATACCCTCGGGCCGATCGCCGAGGTCCAACGGCGGATTCGCGCGGTGGCGGCCAGTCCCTTGCGCGCGCCCAATCCCTGGTTGCGGATCATCGGCATCAAGACCTTCCTGGATGGCGGCATGCTGACCGGCAGCGCCTACCTGCGCCAACCGTGGGGCGTGAGCCTGATTTACGCGATCAACGATCCGACCTATCGCGGCGTCCTGTTCATCCCCAAGGACCGATTGCGCGCCATCGTCCAGACCACCGTCGCGTGCGGGCTCCAGTTCACCGCGCACTCGGTGGGCGACGGCGCCGTCCAGACGCTGGTCGAGGTCTATGACGAGGTCAACCGCACGCGGCCGATCCGGGCCACGCGACCGTGCATCACGCACGCCAACTTCATGAGCCCCGAGGCGATCGCCAGGCTGCCGCAACTCGGCGTGTCGGTCGATGTCCAGCCGGTCTGGCTCTACCTCGACGCGGGGACGTTGGTGAAGCAATTCGGCTACGAGCGGCTCCGGGACTTCCAGCCGTGGCGAAGCGTTTTCATGGCGGGCGCGATCTCCGGGGGCGGCTCGGATCACATGCAGAAGATCGGCTCGTTGCGGTCGATCAACCCGTACAACCCGTTTCTGGGGATGTGGACGGCGATCACGCGGCGCGCCCGCTGGTATGCCGGTCAATTGCATCCGGAGCAGGCCCTGACCCGCGAGCAGGCCATCCGCCTCTACACGGCGAACAACGCCTACCTCCTGTTTCTCGACCGTCAGGTGGGCTCGTTGGAGCCGGGCAAACTGGCGGACCTGATCGTGCTGGACACCGACCTGCTGCGCTGCCCCGAGGAGGCGATCCGGCACGCGCGCGTGCTGCAAACCTACCTGGATGGCAAACGGGTGTTCGACCGGCGCTGATCGACGACCATCTCCGATCAACGTCTCCAGGCGACGCGAGCGCATGCAATGCACTTTCTCCGTGCTCGGCCGGGTCGTCGGTGGTGCAAGGGGGGGCGAACCGAACCTGAACGATTAACGCTTCGATGGCCATCAACTTGGACCACATCGTCCCGTGGGGGCGCACCCGAAAGGAATACGAGTTGATGTTTGGCCTGGAGCCGGCTGACCTGGCCGCGGGCGTGCTGGATTGCGGAGGCGGTCCGTCGAGCTTTACCGCGGAAATGGCGGCCGATGGCCTTCACGCGGTGTCGGTGGACCCGATCTACGCGGTTCCCGGCCGGGAAATTCGGGCGCGATTCGAGGCAACGGTCGGGCCAATGCTGGCACAAGTCCGGGCCACGCCGGACCAATGGGTGTGGAGGTATCACCGCAACCCGGACGATCTTTGCGCCAACCGGAGGGCGGCGCTGGATCGGTTTTTGCTGGACTACGAATTGCAGCGCGGTGGAAACCAGATGCTTCGCCTCCGGCGGCCGTGAACCGAGAATCCGATCGCGCCACCGGAGCGACGCGCGGGGCGGTTACCCGATCGCCGGATCCGCAATGGCGTATTGCGGGCCCACCTGGCTGACGACCGAGTCCGGCCCCAAACGCATCCGGGTAAGCGAGCGGAGCGGAGTGAAGCCGAGCCGTCGCGCGGCGGCCGCCGCCGGCTCATTTTCGTCGAGAATGTCCCAGAGCACGGAGCCGCTGTCCGCTTGGTTGAGCAGCGAGGTCACCAATGTCCGCGCCCCGTCCGACTC
>JAGWYX010000525.1 GCA_018969165.1 Verrucomicrobiota bacterium | reverse complement strand
GGAGGGATCGGTTGGATTGCGGAACACTGGTTTGAAGCCCTGCAAAGCGCCGGTATTATCGCCGGCTTGATCCTCACGTGCATCGCCCTGAGACAGGACATCAAAGTCCGGCGCATCAGCAACCTGATTGCCGTCACGGCGGAGCACCGGGACATCTGGAGCAAACTTTATCAGAAGCCCGAACTCGCGAGGGTGCTCGACGCGGCGGCAGACCCTGAGCGCACGCCGGTCGCCCAAGAAGAGGAGCTTTTCATCACCATGCTCGTCCTCCATCTATACAGCGTGTTCCGCGCCGTCGAAGGCGGCCTGTATCTCAAACTCGAAGGATTGGAAAAGGACGTGGCGATGTTCTTCTCGCTCCCGTTGGTGCGGGTAGTCTGGACGAAATTGAAGCCGCTCCAGGACGAAGAGTTCGTGAGGTTCGTGGAGGCGTGTCTGGGTGGGAGTTGAGGTGCTGGCCCGCCCGAGCCGAAAGTCGCAACTGCCAGATCGGTGAAATCCCCGGACAAAAGGCCAGGCGCGTTTTTCGCTTTCCTTTCGGCTGACTCGGGGCGTATGAACACCCAGGAACGGATGGTGGGAAAAGCGCTCGCCTCATGAAAGCGGACAATTCGCCACAGCGAGTTCCGACGCCAAAGAACGTCGGCATTTGGATTCGTGTGTCCACCGAAGACCAGGCACGCGGTGAAAGTCCCCAGCACCACGAAGCCCGTGCCCGCGAATACGCCAAGTGGAACAAGTGGGAGGTGCGTGAGGTCTACGACCTGAGCGGCGTATCGGGCAAAACGGTCATGGAGCACCCCGAGGGCAAGCGGATGCAGGCTGACGTGAAGCGTGGCCATATTACGGGCCTCATTTTCTCGAAACTCGCCAGGCTGGCCAGGAATACCAGGGAACTCCTGGATTTCTCCGACTTCTTCCGCCAGCACAATGCGGACATGATCTCCCTCCAGGAGAAGATCGACACCTCGACGCCCGCCGGCCGTCTGTTCTACACCATGATTGCCGGCCTCGCGCAGTGGGAACGCGAGGAGATCGCCGACCGCGTCAAGGCCTCCATCAGGATCAGGGCGAAGCTGGGCAAGAGCCTTGGGGGCGCGGCGCCGTTCGGCTACGAGTGGAAAGACAAAAGACTGGTCCCGAGCCCCGCGGAAGCGCCCGTCCGGCGCCTCATGTATGAACTCTTCGCCAAGCACAAGCGCCGGAAGAGCGTGGCCCGGATGCTGAACGAGTCAGGCTACCGCACCCGCAACGGCTCGAAGTTCACCGACACGACTGTGGTGCGCCTGCTCCAGGACCCAACCGCCAAGGGGTTCTACCGGGCCAACCACACTTACCGCGACGGCCACGGGAAGCTCATCCTCAAGCCGGAAAGCGAATGGGTCCACACCCCCGTAGAGCCGATCATCCCGGAAGCGCTTTGGAACGAGTGCAACGAGGCCCTCGCTAAGAGAAAGGAGCGCAAGCTCGGCCCAAAACCCGTGCATCTTTTCGCGGGTATCCTCCGCTGCGGCTGCGGTCAGCGGATGTACGTCTATTCGCGTTCCCCGAAATACATTTGCCCGAATTGCCGCTCCAAAATCCCGATGGAAACCATCGAGGAAGTCTTCCGGGAGGAGTTGCAGGACTTCTTCGTCTCCAAAGAAAAGCTCGACGCGCACCTCGCCCAAGCCAATGAACATGTGGCCGGCAAGAAGGCTCAGCTCGAAGCCCATACCCGTCGTCTCGACAAGGTCCGCTCCGAGATGCGCAAGGTCTATGACCTCTACCAAGCCGACGAGATTTCGCCCGACGGCTTCGGCAAACTTTACCGCCCCCTCGAAGACCAGGAGCGGGCGCTTGCCAACGAACTGCCGAAGCTCCAGGGCGAGGTCGACGCCCTCGAAATGCGGCACCTCTCTGCCAGCGAGGTCGTCGCCGAGGCCACCGACCTCTACCGGTCCTGGCCCCGCCTTGCCGCCGAGCAAAAGCGCGGCATCATCGAAAGCATCGTGGACAAGATCGTCCTGACCGGCGACGAAATCGACATAACCTTCGCCTACATGCCCACTTCTGAAGAATTCACAAAAAGGCAACGAAACCTGTCGGGTTCATTGCCGCGATCAGCATGAATTGCGAGGGAAAGGTCATCGTCCCCGCCGCCCGTGAAATGGTCACCCGCCCTTCCTCGATGGGCTGGCGCAAGGTCTCGAGGACGCTGCGTTTGAACTCGGGCAGTTCATCCAGGAACAGCACGCCGTGGTGGGCCAGCGAGATTTCGCCGGGGGTCGGATTGATATTGCCGCCCAGCAACCCGGCGTCGCTGGCGGTGTGATGCGGGGCGCGAAACGGTCGGCGGGTCACCAGGGCCTGGCCCGGTGCCAGCAAGCCGACGATGCTGTGAATCTTGGTGGTTTCCAGCGCCTCGGCCAGGGTCAAGGGTGGCAGGATGGTGGGCAGTCGCTTGGCCAGCATGGATTTTCCCGTGCCCGGCGGGCCGATGAGCAGGGCGTTATGACCGCCGGCAGCGGCGATCTCGAGCGCGCGTTTGACCGATTCCTGTCCCTTGACATCCGCAAAATCCAGCTCCTCGTCCGCCGGTTGCTCAAACAGGCGCTCCACATCCACGCGTGTGGGCAGAATCTGCACCTCGCCTTCGAGGAACCCGACGGCTTGGCGCAGGTTGCCAATCGGGATGACCGCCAACCCGTCCACCACGGCTGCTTCGGCGGCGTTCTCGGTCGGGACCAGCAGGCCGGTCTTGCCCTCGGTCTGGGCGCGCAGGGCGATGGGCAATACCCCTTTGACTGGCCGGACCGCCCCGGTCAGCGCCAGTTCGCCCACCAGCACGAAGTTGTCCAACTGATCGGTCTCGAGCTGCTCGCTGGCGGCCAGCATCCCGATGGCAATGGGCAAGTCGAAGCTGGGCCCCTCCTTCTTCACGTCGGCGGGGGCCAGGTTGATGGTCGAGCGGCCCAGGGGGAATTTAAAGCCGGAGTTGGTGAGCGCGGTGCTGACCCGGTCGCGCGATTCTTTGACCGCGGCATCGGGCAATCCCACGATCACCACCACCGTGTCGCCCCAACCCGCGTTGACTTCCACCTCCACGGGATACGCCTCGATGCCATTGACCGCCGCCGAACATACCCTGGCCAACATGGCGCTGTTATCCTCCAGTCCCCACTCGAGCGCAAACCGAATCTTTCCACCCCCGCGGCGCCTCAGTAAGACCGATCCGTCTTCCGCGGTGCGTGGTAGCTCAACCAATGAATATCGGCGTCGGCCCGGCCGGCCGGCAAGCTGGTGTCCAGGGTCCCGACATCCACGTAGCGCACCTGCTGCATTCGCGGCGTCGCCAGCGAGGCGATCCAGCGATGGATTTCCGAATGGCCATCCGCAAACGCAAACCCGGCCGCCCCGTTATGGTAGGCAGCGGGGACATCGACCCACTGCCCGCCGCTGTTGGGGTTGAAGAACCCGGCGTCATTGATGCTGTCCGGGTGCTCGTCCAGGTAAACCCAGGTCTCGGCCGGTCCGGGGATGATGAGGTCGGAACTGGTTTCGACGTGTTTATAAAGGGTGTCCCAGGGACCCGTCTCGGCGTTGCCCTTGCCCACGCCGATGTTGCTGGAAACACTGCGCACGCGTTCAGTCCAATGCCGCTGCCGTTGCGTCGAGCTGAGGAATTTGTCGGCCGGACACTTGAACACGTTCCGGGTGTTGCCGAAATACTTGGCCAGCTTCGAATATTTCTCACCGATCAGGAACAGGATGTTCGTGTTGTCCGCCGAGGTGGACCAGTCCAGCCAACCGGCCACCCACGGCGCGTTGGCCGGGTTGTTGGCCGCCGCCCCGCCCATGGCCTGGTCGCCGTGGAAGTTCTGAACAAACCGGTCCAGGTTGTCCGCGTTATACATGTGCCAGGCCACCATCAGTTGCCGCGTGTTGTTCATGCACAGAATGCC
>JAGWYX010000524.1 GCA_018969165.1 Verrucomicrobiota bacterium | reverse complement strand
ACCACCGAGTAATCGATGTCGCCGGTATCCAGGTCCTCCCACCAGATGCCGTTGCGGCTCTGGCGCAGATGCCAAGAGACCACCCGGTTGCCGTATTCGGCGAGAGCGGTCAAGGGCGCGATCCCACCGCGATCGACCCAGTGGACGTCGAAGCAGAACCCAACGATCGCCGGCTCCGTATGATCGAAATTGAAGTGAAACTCGCGGGCGTGGTTTTTCATTTCAGGTGTGTGATTGTGCACGCCTAATCGCAGGCCCAACTGGTTCAGGCCCGTCCCCAACCGGGTCAGGGCCGCCGCTTGCACGGCCAGTTCGGCGTCGGTCTTCTCGCGGCCGATGGGGTCGGGGTTGCAATTCAGGACCTGGAAGCCTGCCTTCTGGCAAACGCCGGCGGCGGCCAGCAGGCGTTGGACGGTTGCTTCAGCCGCGCCTTGCTCGTGCAACCGGCCGCCGGTGTAAAGGCTCACGGGCTTGAGGCCCTTGGCGCGGAGTTGCTCGGCGAACCGCGCATTGTTCTCCGGCTGCGCGGCATCCAGCCAGCCTTCGGCGTATTCGTAGCCGCAGTCGCGGATGGCGGCGAGGACCTCGTCCAGGTGCGCGTTGAGGTTCTTGCCCGCCCGCTCATCATACTGGCCCCAGGCGTAGAGCTGGGAGCCGACGACCGGTTTGACGGCGGGTGGGCGGGTGGGCGGGTTTTGCGCGAAGGCTTGGCCAGGTGCCGTTGCGGCCCAGACACCCCATCCGAGGGCAGCACTCGCGGAACGGAGAAAATCGCGGCGCGAAGATTTCTTGGAAGAGTTCATTTCAGGAACCGGTTCAATTGGGGGTTGCCGAGCCGTTGCCTTCGTCAAGATAGACGACCCCGTTGACCTCGGTCACGTTCAGATATTGTTGCCAGACGAAACCGGGGTGCTCACAGCGGGCCGTCAGACGCCGCGGCTCGAAGGAACGGATTCGAGGCCCGTCGATCGTCAATGCCTCGCTGAGCACGCGACCGTCCATGTGTTTGGGCGGATTGACGCCGAGGATCCAGAGGATGGTGGGGGCCAGGTCCACGTTGCCGCTGGGCAACGGGTCGTTGATGCCCGCGCGGAAATCGGGACCGGCGGCGACCAGGGTGTTGTGCATGTCAAACCGGCTCAGAGTGACGTGCATGCCCTGACCAGGGACAAGGTAGTTGTCGGAAATCACCGTCCCTGGCGCGCCGGTGGTGCTCTTGCCGGGGGTCCAGCGGAAGGCGACCACGATATCGGGCGCCATGGGGGTGTCGATGCGGGCGGCGTGCAAGGCGAAGGTACCAGGCAAGGCGTGTCGCGTGAACAGGACACCCACGTAGTCCTGGCCTTGGAGGAAATTCACCAGGTCCCGCACGACTTTCGTATCGTGGCCGGCAACATAGAGCAGGGAGGAGCCGCCATTGCTGACCACCAGGATCTCGCCGGGCGCAGGCGCGGCGGTGAAGCGGCGCTGGGCGTTGAACCCCGCGGCGTTGAGCGCTCGCGCCAGGTCAATGGTGCGCGCGATCGTCGAGAAGGCGTGATCGGAGACAATCAGCACATCGGTCAGCGCGCGCAGACCCCGGGCGGTGAGGGCGCGCAACACGCGTCCGAGATTCTCATCGCAGCTCCGGATTCCCGCCAGCGACTGTTGCGAGCCGGGTCCGGTGGCGTGCTGCGAGTAATCGGGCTCCGCCAGCCAGAGCAAGGAAAAGGCCGGCACCGCCCGGTCCCATAACGGGCCGGTCAATGCCTCGGTTGTCCAGGCGTCGCGATCGGCCTTGGTGATGTGGATGGGAGGAAAGGCGCCCAACCGGCGGGTGATGTCCGCCAGGGCGTTCGGCGGCAAGGTCAGGCCCTCGAACAAAGTGACTCCCCGCGCGGAGGCCGCGGTACGCGCCGCGCGATCGTGCAGCAAGGCGACTGGCTTCGAACCGGCGATGGCTGTCCCGCGGCCGGCGCGCTGGAGGATTTCGGCCACCGTCGGCCTAGCCAGATAGTGGCCGTGCGTCAGTTCGTCGCCTTTGCGCACCGCGGTCAGCGATTGGGTCTCGATCGGCGCCTGCCAATCGATCCCGGGACGATACTCGATATTGGCCATGACGTGGCTGTGTTCGGGGTAAGCGCCGGTGGCGATGGCGGTGCCGTTGACCTCGGTCGAGCTGATGTAAACCGGGTGGTGATTGCGAAAAAACACTCCTTCGCGCGCCAATTGCCAGAGGGTCGGCGTGTATTGCTCCGTGATGAAATCCGGGCGCATCCCGTCCCAGACCAGGACGACGACGTGGCGGGCGCGCCCGGCGGCCCACGTGGGGGTCGCGCAGTTGCCGGCAAGGAGGCTGAGCAACAAATACCCAAGCGTACGCATGGGGTGATAGTCGAAGCCGCGCGAACGACGGTCAAACGAAAAACGCGCGATTGGACTTTCCTCCTGTCACCGCCTGGCTGAAACTGCCGCCATGACGCGACGGCCAGACCTCGCGGTGGCGCTGACAATCGCCGGCTCGGACAGCGGCGGCGGGGCCGGCATCCAGGCGGATTTGAAGACGTTCGCCGCGCTGGGCGTGCACGGCACCAGCGCCATCACCGGCGTGACGGCCCAGAATCCCAGACGCGTTCAGGGAATCCAGGCGTGCCGCCCCACCCTGGTCCGGGCTCAGCTCGAGGCCGTGTTCGAGGAACTCCGACCGGCGGCAGTGAAGACGGGCATGTTGCATTCGGAGGCGACGGTGCGCGCGGTCGCGGACTTCCTCAAGCACGCGCGTCCCCGGTTGCCGCTGATCGTGGATCCGGTGCTGTGGGCGACGAGCGGGGCGCGGCTGCTGACGGTGGCAGCAATCAGGCGGCTGGAGTCAGCGTTACTGCTGGAGGCGGCGCTGGTGACGCCGAACGTGAGTGAAGCCGAGGTTCTGAGCGGCTGTCGTCTCCGGTCGGTCGAGGATTTGCGCCGGGCGGCGCGCGCGATCCACGAACGTTACGGGTGCGCGGCGTTGGTCAAAGGCGGGCACCTGCCGGCCACGGCTGAGGCGGTCGATCTGTTTTACGACGGCCGAACGGAATTATTGCTTTCGGCGGCTCGAGTGCGAGGGGTGTCGTTGCATGGCACCGGCTGCACCTATTCGGCGGCGATCACGGCGTACTGTGCGCGTGGCTGCTCGTTGCCACGGGCAGTCGGGTTGGCCAAGGAATACGTGACGCAGGCCATCGCACACCACGGCCGCGTCGGCGGCCACGACGTGCTGAATCATTTTCCGCCGATCCGAGGCGCGCGGAGCGGCGGGACTCCCGAAGGGAACGCTCGGAGATACGCGAAACCACGGTTTTGAAGTTCGTGTGCATTCGTGTCCATTCGTGGTTCATCCGGACTGCGGCGCGCCTCGCTGGCCGCTCGCCACTCTCGCCGTGCTGGTTTCGGCTCGCGTTAAGGCGCAAAGCGGGTAGTTTGTTGGCCAGTTGATGAAATGCATCTGGAATTCGACGGGTGTGGTTCTCCTCGGTTTGACGCTCGTGCACGGGCAGACGGGCGCTTCGACCACGCAGTTTGAATTCCGGGAGCCCCGCCGAACCGCTTACCGGATCGAGACCCTGCGTTCGGTCGCGGCGGTGCCCACGCCGGCCAAACAGTGGCTCAGGGCATGGCCCTCTCATGGCTCGAGCAATTCCGTCGAGATGGGCAATCGCGTGGTGTTGCAACTCCGCTCCACGAATGCGCTCGAGCGGCTCCTCCAAGGTCGTCCGCTCCGGTTAGCCCGCCAAGTGACCGAGCATGTGGTCGTGCTCCAGGCGCCGGACGCGTGGACGGCGGTCGAGCAGGCGGCCGAACTGGCCCAAGCGCCCGAGGTCAAGGTGAGTTGTCCGGTGATGCGGCGGCACGCCGGCCTGCACAGCCTGTATGCGGCTCAGCCGAACGACCCGTACTACGCCTACCAATGGCATCTGGAGAACCGCGA
>JAGWYX010000523.1 GCA_018969165.1 Verrucomicrobiota bacterium | reverse complement strand
CCAGCCGGGCATCTACGTGGACATCGTGTCCGGCGAGCCGTTGTTCAGTTCGCTGGATAAATTCGACTCGGGTTGCGGCTGGCCGAGCTTCACCCAGCCGATCGCCAACCAGCACGTGGCTCAGCGCCCCGATCTCTCCCACGGCATGAATCGCACCGAGGTCCGGTCCGCCGCCGCTGATTCGCACCTCGGCCACGTGTTCGACGATGGACCGGGGCCGACCCATTTGCGTTACTGCATCGACTCGGCGGCGCTGCGATTCATCCCCGTGGACCAGATGCAGGCGGCCGGCTACGGCGCGTGGCTCGAGCCCTTCATCAAGGCCGGACTCTATCAACGCACCGACGCTCCGGCACCAGGCAAGCCTGACGGTCCACCGGCGAAGTGACCTGGCCCTCCGCGTGCGTGTCGTTCCCGGGGAAGCGGTGCACCTGCGCGGCGCCGACCTTCCGTGTTTCCGGTCCCGAGACGCGGACGACCGCGAAAGGGAGCGCTCGAGGCACCGAATCGACTCCCTATACACTCCCTATTTACTCCCTATTTACTCCCTATTTACTCCCTATTCACGGCAATTTCACATCATAATCCGTCCAAACACGACTGCTGTAACGTTAAATTACACTGAACTGCGGAGAAGGTAGGGCTTTGGTGCCAGCCGGTTGCGGACGGTTTTCCAGCCGTGGGCATTGGAAGGTCCATTGCACTTGCGGTTTGGAAGGCCCGAGCTGAATAGTTGCCGGCGCGAGGCGCGCGAGATTCCAGCGCCTGCGATGCGCTGGGCAGTGTCCTAATTCCGGAGCGCGGCTCTGTGAGCCGCAGCACAGCGGCTTCAAAATCAAGCCGCCGCGAGTCACAGACTCGCGCTCCAACCGCAAATTCGGACACTGCGATGCGCTGGGGCCGCTTGCGCGCCTCGAGGCGTTGATGTATCTTCGACGCGATCTTGAAGCGATGAGTTGCTCCTGGTCCGCATCTGCTTTACGTCGCAAGGCCGTGGCGCTTGCCGTTGTCGGCTGCCTGGGCGCCACTGCCATTTCGCGGGCGGCCGACCCGGTTGCGCTGAGGACCGCCAAGGATAAGGCCAGCTACGGTTACGGGATGCAGTTCGGCGCGTTCCTCAAGCGAAATCATGCGGCGGTGGACCTGCACGTGCTGCAGCGCGGTCTGGAGGACCAACTGGCAGGTCGGCAAACCGCGCTCACCGAGCCGGAAATGCGAGACGCCATCCGAGGTTACCTGCAGCAGCTCCGCGCCCGGTCGTCCGGCCAGAACCCGGCGGTTCGAGCGCCGAGCGCGGCCAGCGGTCAACCCGATTTCTCCGCCGCGTTGCGCGCTTTCAAAAAACCCAGCCCGGAAGAATTGAAGCAACGCTTGACGCCCGAGCAATACGCGGTCACGCAGGAGGCGGCGACCGAGCCGGCCTTCCAGAACGAGTATTGGAACAACCACCAGCCGGGCATCTACGTGGACATCGTGTCCGGCGAGCCGTTGTTCAGTTCCTTGGACAAGTTTGACTCGGGTTGCGGCTGGCCGAGTTTCACCCGGCCGATCACCAACCAGGACGTAAGCCAGCGGCCCGACCTGACCCACGGAATGAATCGCACCGAGGTTCGCTCGAGCGTCGCGGATTCCCATCTGGGGCACGTGTTCGCCGACGGGCCGGCCCCGACGCATATGCGCTACTGCATTGACTCGGCGGCCTTGCGGTTTATTCCGCTGGACCGGATGCAGGCCGAGGGTTATGGCACCTGGCTCGAGCCGTTCATCCGAGCCGGCCTCTACCCCCGTGCCAACGCCTCGGCGCCCGGCGGTGCGCCGATTTCAACCGCCAAGTGATTGGAACACGTGCGCACCGGAACCGTATGTCACCGCTCCCTGAACTGCTCCGCGGTAGGGCCGAGCAGCCGCTCGGACTGGCGGGAAAGCGGACGCAGGCTGAAGCCTGCGGCTACGGACGCCCGGCGGCGCGGCAGCACCGCGCTACCGGACTCATGGGCCCCTTTCACGCGCGATCGCGGAAGGAGGCTCCTGGCAACTGTCCCGAGTCCCCACGCGTCGCCGGCGGCTTGCGGCGCGCGTGAATGGGCCAAGGCGGGAAGAAGGATTTTTCTTGAGGCGGCGGTCGTCGCCGTACTGGCGTTGGCCTGCTGGATCACGGTCGCGCGGGCCGAGGACAAGCCTGATTTGAGCAGCGAGAAGGCGAAGGTGGGTTACGCTTACGGGATGGAGTTCGGCGTATTTCTCAAAAAGAACCACATCGACCTGGACCCGAAGTTGTTCGTCCGCGGCATCGAGGATCAACTGGCCGGCCGGGGAACTGCGCTCACCGAGGCGCAAATGCAGGAAGCCGTGCGCAATTATTTGAAGGATGTCAGTTCCACGCCAACTTCCGGCACCCAGTCGCTCGCGGCCAGCACGAACCGGTCCGCCCTGGCGGCGGCCTCGAATCCCGGCGCGATCCCATCGCCGGCCGGACCCGAAGTGGTCACCCTGGGCGCGGGCTGCTTCTGGTGCTCGCAGGCCGTATTTGAACAGATTCCCGGGGTGGTATCCGTCACCGCCGGTTACATGGGCGGAACGGCCCCGAATCCGACCTATGAGCAGGTCAGTACCGGTGCCACTGGTTACGCTGAGGTTTCCCGGATCGTTTACGATCCGACGCGCACGGATCTGGGCAAGCTCCTGGCGGTGTTCTGGAAGATGCACGACCCGACGTCCCTCAATCGCCAGGGTGCCGACGTAGGGCCGCAGTATCGATCGGTGATTTTTTACCAAACGGAGGCGCAACGGGAGGCCGCCGAACGCTCGAAGGCGGCTGCCGCGCGGCAATTCGCGATGCCCATCGTGACGGAGATCACCCCGGCCGGGCCGTTTTATCCGGCCGAGAACTATCACCAGGAGTATTACCGGTTGAATAAGAACCGGAACCCCTACTGCCGTGCCGTCATCGCGCCCAAGCTGGAGAAACTCGGATTGCAGGAGTAAACCCGCCGGGTGGCCGAGACTCGCATCGTGCCCCGCGGGCTGAAGACAGCCTGCGGAGAACGCCCTTGGCCTTGGCGCCGGCGCGTGAATTTGGCGCGAAATGCGTGAGAATCCAGCGTTGCGGGGGCGGACCTCGGCTTCTTCCCCTTCGACGGCCCCGTCCGCTTGCCCGCGGTCCCAACCGCGATGCAGCGGATCAGCCCTGGCCGGGCTGGGGCAAGGCCCTTGTTCCTTTCGGACCTGCTCACGGCCCACGAACCCGGTAGGGCGGCGCCGTCCCGGCGCGCCGTCGTCAAACCCGCAGGCGGCGCGGCCGGAGGGCGCCGCCCTACCGAACATCGGTTCATGGCAAGAAACTGTGAGGCGCCCGGATCAGGGTCGCTCGGTACAAAACCATTGACGGGATTGGGTCTTTGGCATTAACAGTGCTAACTCAACAACATGCGTCAAATTGCGCGGTGGTTAAGCCAGTCCTTCCAGCAGCGGTCGCTCACGCGGCGGCGGTGGCGAGTGCTCGCCGCGCTCGGGTGTTCGTGGGTCGCGGCCTCGAGCCACGCCCAGACCGCCACCAACCTCAGCGTTGGCGTGAGCCCACCCACCGGCACGGTGCTGGCCAGCGCGATGACAAACACCGTCTTCGTCGCCGTGACCAACTTCTCCACCTTTACCAACCTCACCGTGGTCGGCAGCTTTGGCGGCGTCGGCAACCTCCCGTTTCTGGACAATGGCCTGCCGCCGGATGCGTCGGCCGGTGACGGCGTGTTCAGCGGTTACATCGTCACGCCCCCGACCACCGGCCAGCTCAATCTCACCCTGAATCTCCTGGTCACCGGGTCGCTCCCGCCCGCCGATCCGACGCAGACCAACCTGACCACCGTCTCGACCAATTACGCGGTGACCTACCTGATCGTGCCACCGCCCGGGAATGACAACTTCACCAACGCTTACAAAATCCCGGCGGCCG
>JAGWYX010000522.1 GCA_018969165.1 Verrucomicrobiota bacterium | reverse complement strand
AAGGCCGGCTGGCTTCGTTGCTCCCTCGGTCACAGCCCACTGCGGGGATGCTCCCTCGGTCGCGCCTCGCCCGCCCGCCTTTTCCTCGAAAACAGGACCCCACGGAGTTTTAAAACAGGCTGCAGCAGCTCGTGAAGGTGGCTGCGCTCGTGGGTGCAAGTCCCACCCGTCGAATTGGACGGTTCACGACGGAACGGCCCGGTGCCTGTCGCCACCGCAAGGTGGCGAGGGGAGTAAGCAGTCCGGGCACAGAACCGATGGGCCTGAATGAAGATGAACCACAGCAAATGAGCCTCGATATAAAACACAACCGGAGCCGCCGAACCCCTGGCCTGTGGGTGAAGGCCGCTGCTGGCAGCGCGGAAAACCGTCAGCCGCTGCCATCTCCGGCGGGGTCGGCGTGGCAGGCACGTCGGGAAGGTCAACCACAAATAAAGCGAGGAGAACCGAGCCGATGAGTGAGAACCCAATTCCCACTCAAGGCGCCGCGCAAGCCGGTACGACCGGTCAGGCGGCGAGTGTCGGCCCGGTGGTCGGAGGCGTTCATAGTAGCGCGGAACACAACTGGCTGGACCTCTGGGCGCTAAACCCGGAGACCCGCGCCTACTTGAGTTTAGCGCGAAGGGACGCTGCTTGTTCGCACGCGTCGTCGCGGAGGGAAGGAGCCGGGGATGGCCCACCAGGGATAAGAACCCCGGCAAAGCTTCGGCACCTCCAAGACACGCTCTATCGCAAGGCCAAGGCCGAACCGGGCTACCGGTTCTGGAGCCTCTACGGAGAACTGACACGGCGCGATCTGCTGGAGCACGCGCTCCGGTTGGTCGTGCACAACGGCGGTGCCCCGGGTGTGGACGGCGAAAGCCTGGCCCACATCACCGGGACACCGGAAAGGCAAGCTCGCTGGTTGGACGCGGTGCAAGGGGAACTGAAAGCCAAGACGTATCGGCCCGCGCCGGTGCGCCGGGTCCACATTCCCAAGAGCAACGGCGGCCAGCGACCACTGGGCATTCCAACGGTTAAAGACCGGGTGGTGCAAATGGCGGTGCTGCTGGTGCTGGGGCCGATACTGGAGGCGGACTTTCATCCGCGTTCCTACGGCTTCCGACCTGGCCGCAACGCCCATCAAGCTCTGGACGAAATCGTGGCCGCGCTGCGCAGCGGGCGGCTGGAAGTGGTGGATGCGGACCTGTCGAAGTATTTCGACACCATACCCCACGACCGGCTGATGACGCTGGTGGCTGGGCGAACGAGCGACGGGAGCCTGTTGCACCTGATTCGCCAATGGTTAGACGCGCCCGTGGTGGAGGAAGGGCAAGGCAAACGACACGTGCTGCCCAATCGGCAGGGCGTGCCGCAAGGCGGGGTCATCTCGCCGCTGCTGGCCAACCTCTACCTCAACGCGTTGGACTGGCAGGTCAATGACCGCGGGACGCAAGGTCAACCGGTCCTGGTGCGTTACGCCGATGACTTTGTCATCTTGTGCGCACCGGGGCAAGGCGCAGCCCTGCGTCAACGGCTCCAACGCTGGTTGACAGCGCACGGACTGCAACTCAACGAGCAAAAGACCCGCGTGGCCGACAGCCGCCGGGGCTTTCAATTCCTTGGGTTCACCGTGCGGTGGCAACCGTCGCGACGGAACCGGCGCTGGTATGCCCATGTCGAAGCCAGCGGGCGGAGCGCCCAACGCCTGCGCGAAGCGGTGCGAAGCCAACTCAACCACTGGACGCTGGGGCAGCGCATACCCGAGGTAACAGCCGGACTAAACCGGTTTCTCCGGGGCTGGAGCGGCTACTTTCATTATCGGCAGAGCAGCCGGGTAATGAGCAAGCTGAACTGGCAAGTGCGCAACCGGTTGCGACGCTGGTTGTGGCGCAAGCACGGCCAGAAACGGGCGTTGTGGAAGGCTTACCCGGACGAGCGGTTGCACGGGCAGTATGGACTGTGGCCACTGCCGACCCGGGTAACGTGGAAGGCCCGGTGCTCAGGCGCATCGAATGCCTTGTGAAGAAGCGACTCGGAAAGCCGGATACGGGAAACCCGTCCGTCCGGTTTGATGAGGGGCCGGAGTGTGCTGGTCATTGGCCCTGCCTTTCAACCCAGCCACTCCGGTCTACTCTACCTCAGGCAGTGGACGATCCCATCGAGATTCCCGGGGCGAGACAGGATAAGCCGGGTGAATTTGTCACTATTGCGTTTTGGCAACCGCAATGGTAGGGTGCGACACCATTGAGGAATCCTCGAGTGGGGCAGTTCGGTGTCGGTCAATTACAGGAGAACCAAAATATGAACAGACCGGGAATTATTGATCGTCGTGGGCACCCAATCAAAACCGCAAATCTCCCTCGTCTTGCCGCCCCCGCCGTGGGCGGCGTGTTGCTCTGGCTGCTGGCAGCGTGGCCGGCCGCCGCGCAGGTGTTCAACGTGGATACCAATCGAAGCTCGATTACCATCTCCGGCAGCATCCTTGGCTATAGTTTCGCCCAGCAAGGCCCAGGGAGCCTCACCGCCAATTACAGTGGCAGCATCCAGACGACCCAAACGCCCGGCACTATGCAGTTCACCGGCCAGAGCGCCATCCAGGCGCTGAACAGCGGCAGTTGGGAGCCGAAGTCCGACGGTACGACCGGCAGTGAACCGGCCAATTACGGCGCCCAGGCCAGCGCGGGCTTCGCCACCGCTAAAGCAGCCTTGCGCAACATTCAACTCCTGCTCACCAGTCCGGCGGTCACGGTCGTCAACGGCCAGTTTGATTCGAGTAGCCTGGTCGTCGGATTCCCGACCAATGCAACCAGTTCGCTGGCATATAACGTCAGCGGCCTCTTCAGCCAGTCCGGCGCCAAGCCCCTCTCCGGATACGCCACCAACAACGTCACGACGCTTGCCACGCTGGTCACTGCCGGTAACCAGCAAACCCTCACGATCCCCGTGGATGCCACCTTCGTTTTCACGTTGGTCACCGCCAACGACACGTCCATCGAGCTGAAGGGGCAACTGGTCGCCGTCAGCGCCTCGGCAGCCGCACCAACGATCGGTTCCCTTGCCGTGCAAAACCAGACCGTGACGTTGCAGTGGCAAGGCGCGCCCGGCCATTCGTATCAAGTCCAGTCCTCGGCTGACCTGGCACTCTGGCAAACGAACGCCCTTAATGTCACTTCGAGCACCTCGGACTACGCTTGGACCGGGCCGGTGAGCGGCCCGAAACAATTCTTCCGCCTGGCGCAATAGCCGGTCAGGGCAAACATGAGAGCGCCGGTTATTCCTCCCATGAACCGGACCGCGGCAGGGCCGAGCTGCCGCTCGGCCCGGCGGCGCGGCAGCGCCGCCCTACCAGGTTCATGGGCCGTGAGCAGGTCCGAATGGAACAAGGGCCTTTGCATGAACCGATTCCTCTACGCGCCTGAGGAATTCGCCTGTGACTCCTCCGCCACGATCCGCGTGACTGCCTACCTCAACCGCACAGCGATTGACTCCAACACCACCAATGCCCAGGCCGGCACCTGGCCGAGCGAAACGCTCCGGATCCATGCCGCGGAGGGATTCAATCGCGTGGTCGTGCATTACGACGCGCCGCCCGTCACCGGCGGCAACTGGGGCCCGATTTTCATGGCCGAGAACATGGTCGTGACTCCAGCGCAGCCACCCGTGCTCCTCCAAAATCCGGCGGTGCTGGCCGGTGGCCCCTTGCGGTTCGGCTTCACCAACCAGGCCGGCAGCGCGTTCACAGTGCTCAGTACCACCAATCCGGCAGCCCCGGTTGCGGCCTGGGCACCGCTGGGCCTGGCGACCGAAATCGCTCCCGGCTGCTATCAATTCTCCGACCCGGACGCGCTTAATCACCCACAGCGCTTTTATTGTGTCCGCTTGCCCTAACGTTCGAGACGCTCGGCTCTAGCGTCACCGGATCCGGCCAGATAAACCGACGGCTTACTCCTTTTAGTAGCGATGTTCGGCAGACC